>JAUVPO010000067.1 GCA_030598625.1 Deferribacteres bacterium
GGCTGGCTGGCCAGGGCTTCCGGTGTCCCCTGCTATAATTTGGACCTCTTTATGATGTCCCCTGAACAGGCGGTTGAATCATTTATGGCGCATTCATCTGGTTCGCACATAGCGGTAATTGAGGGCAACAGGGGGCTCTATGACGGGATGGACCATAAGGGAACGTACAGCACTGCCGAGCTTGCGAAGCTGTTAAATGCACCGGTGGTGATAATCATAGATTGCACCAAAACAACAAATACTATAGCAGCCATGGTGTTGGGATGCCAAAAGATGGACCCTGGGGTCGAAATCGGGGGTGTGGTGCTTAACCGGGTGGCAACGAACAGGCAGGAATCCGTAATCCGGAAGTCGATAAATGAAAAATGCAATCTTCCGGTGCTGGGCGCCATCCCGAGACTGAAAGACGATCCCTTTCCAGAGAGGCACATGGGACTGACGCCATTTCAGGAGCACCAGGGGATAGATGAATCGCTTGCGGCTGTCGAGGAAATAGGGGCAAGATATCTTGACATGGATCAAATATTAAGAGTTGCCGCGAGTGCGGGAACTATAAAAGCGGTCGAGAGTAAACAGTTGTCGGTTGACAATACTAACCGGCTTCGGTCCGCGGTCCACGGTCCACGGATTGGCGTCATACGGGACGCCGCCTTCCAGTTCTATTATCAGGAGAATTTTGAGGAGCTTGAGAAGAGGGGGGCAAGGCTTATAGAAGTAAGCCCGCTGAAGGAAGACAAACTGCCGGATATCGATGCGTTATATATCGGAGGAGGTTTCCCTGAAACACACGCGATAGCCCTGGCTGAAAATATCAGCTTCAGGGATTCGCTTTATAATGCAATCCAGGACAGTCTACCCGTGTATGCCGAGTGTGGAGGATTAATGTATCTGGGGAAAAGTTTGCGTCTGGATGAAAGGACATATCCTATGGTAGGGGCGCTTCCGATAACTTTCGGCTTGCAAAAAAAGCCGCTTGCCCATGGATACACAATTGTGGAAGTTGAGGAGGCAAATCCGTATTTTTCACAGGGGAGTATCTTTAAGGGCCATGAATTTCATTACTCCAGGGTCCTTGAAATCGAAAAGAATAACACGAATATGGCCTTTAACGTTAAAAGGGGCAAGGGGATAGTTGATAATAAGGACGGCATATGCTATAAAAATGTCTTCGCGTCATATACACACCTTCATGCCATTGGATCGCCTGAGTGGGCTGATGGCATGGTGAGATGCGCGTTAGAGCATAAAAAGGTATAATTGTTATAAGTCAAAACTTATTATATTATGGCAAGAGTAAACCCTTTACAATGTCCGTTTTGTGATAATTATCTGAGAGCGCCGCTTGATATCGATTTCGGGAAAATTGAGCTGACCGGGGGGATATGCGCCTGCAGCGCCGTATATGTGCTTGACCGTACCGGACATAATCTCGGCGCTATATTTATGGATGCATTGACATTTGCGTGTAAGGGTGAAATAGATAAAGCGTTATCACTAAATCCCGAAGACTATGAATCTGTGGATTATAATTATGATCCACATTCTAATTCGCTCTGTAGAACAGGTAAATCGTGCAAACTTGTTTTTGTCAGGCTGAAAAAACCATTAACCGGAAAAAACAATAAAAATTAAGGGGGGATTAAGGATTGCAAGGATTTATTAACTAACATAAATGGGATATAAGATTTTTTTATTTGACCGGGAAGGGATAATTGTATTATATTCCATAATCTATCTTTGGGTCTATAACTATCAAGATAAAAATGTTCTAGAATTAACTTCCGAGAGGAAAAGGCGATATCAAAAAGTTTATTTTAAGAAAGGAGTAACATAATGCCAAGTTTAGAATTTGAAGGAAAAAGCTATGAAGTCGATGAAGAAGGTTATCTTATGGACTGGTCAGTATGGAATCAAGGCATGGCCTCAATAATGGCAAAAGAAGACGGCCTTGAGCTGGGGGAGGAACACTGGGATGTCATCAAGTTCCTTCGCGAATATTTCGAAAAATACCAGATAGCCCCGATGATCAAGATCCTTACCAAAGAGCTTAAAAAGAAATACGGTAAGGAAAAGGGCAGCACAAAATATCTTTACGAGCTCTATCCGGCAGGTCCCGCAAAGCAGGCCTGCAGATATGCCGGACTCCCGAAACCAACCGGCTGCGTATAATCGCATATAGAAAGATAAGTTTAACAGTAAATAAAGGGTTGCTACCTCCTGCATATATGGAAGTGTAGCAACCCTTAATTTAAAACATAATAAGTCGCTTTCTAGAATATCAATGAAAATCGAACACATTTTATTAGAAAAAAAGCAGGTAATAATAAAAAAGTGGTTTGATTTAATCCTTGAAACATATCCCGCAGAAACCGCAAAATTCATGAAAGCACAAAGGAACAGGTTTGGTAATCCTGTGGGGCATGCAATATCCGAGGGAATAGAGGGTCTTTTCGATGAATTACTTCAGGGGATGGACCATGATAAGATTGCTCTGTTTCTCGATAATATCATCAGAGTAAGGGCGCTTCAGGATTTTACTCCTTCGAAGGCCCTTGGTTTCATCTTCATTCTGAAGAAAGTAATCAGAGAAGAGCTGGCGAAAAAAATTCGTGATAATAAGTTATTTGAAGAGCTGATGGCTTTCGAATCCAGAGTAGATGATCTTGCCCAAATATCCTTTGACATTTATATGAAATGCAGGGAGAAACTTTACAAACTAAAGGCAAGTGAAGCAAAGAAATTGACCAGCATAATCATGCAGCGGGCGAATATTATATAGTTCCCTAAGTCGGAAGAAGAAGGTGCTGCCGGTTTATGAGCAGGACATTTCTTGCTGAATTGTCAGTGTTAAAAAAGACAACTGCTTAGGCAGGTACAAAGGCACAAAGTGGAAAAAAAGATGAAAAAATTTCCTTGTTTATTGCTTTCAACCTTCGTGCCTATGTGCCTTAGCAATTAAATAATAAGAACAAATGCAGTTATAAAAAATAAGAGAAAGGGGGTATGTATATGGGAATGCTCTTTTCATTAGTTGCGGTCATTGCACTCGCAGCCATTGCCTTCATAGGAGTAAAGCTCGGGTTGCTCGGTCTTTTCGGAATTATTCTCCCCTATCTGGCGATTATAGTATTTCTCGCCGGTTTTATAATGAAAGTGGTCAAATGGGGGAAATCTCCTGTTCCATTTCACATTCCTACAACATGCGGTCAGCAGAAATCACTTCCGTGGATCAAGCAGAATAAACTCGATAATCCTTCAAGCACTCTGGGGGTCATCGGGAGAATGGCGCTTGAAATCCTGCTGTTCCGTTCACTTTTCAGGAATCTCAAGACGGACATGAAGGACGGCAAAGTAATCTACGGTTCCAATAAGTGGCTGTGGCTCGGGAGTCTTGCCTTTCATCTTTCATTCTTTGTTGTCCTTGTAAGACACCTCAGGTTTTTTACTGAGCCGGTGCCTGGCTGGGTCAATATGATCGACGCGGTTGACGGCTTTATGCAGATGGGTGTTCCTCATCTCTTGATGACCGGCGTAGTGCTTTTGGCTGCAGGAGGCTATCTTTTCCTAAGAAGGGTTTTTAATCAGCAGGTGAGATATATCTCTCTGGCTGCCGATTATTTCCCCCTGTTTCTGATTATCGGCGTAGCCCTGTCGGGAATTCTTATGAGATACTTTATCAAAGTGGATATTGTAAAGGTAAAGGAATTGACAATGGGACTGGCCACTTTAAATGTCTCTGTCCCGGAGGGGATCGGTGTCATCTTTTTTATCCATCTGTTCCTCATAAGCGTACTCTTTGCCTACTTCCCGTTCAGTAAACTGATGCACCTTGGAGGAATCTTCCTAAGTCCTACCAGAAATCTTGTTAACAACAGCCGTGAAGTCAGACACGTTAACCCGTGGAATCCCGAGGTACATGTTCATACATATGAGGAATATGAAGATGAATTCAGGGAATTAATGAAAGAAGAAGGAATACCTGTAGAAAAGGAGTAAATAAATGGCAAATAAACCGAAACCAGATGAACTGTTGTCAAATATAAATTATAAACCACCCCGGACACAATGGACGGATACCCCTGTTGAGTTTAAGAAGGGATATTATTGTTATGCTGGAAGGCCAAATAACCTTGAATATATCAGCCTTCCGCACGGCAGGAAATGGTCTTCAACCGATGATGACTGGCAACTTGTTGATAACTGGAAGGAGATATTCCTGGAGGGGATGGAAAATCTGCTCAAGAAGTTCCGCTCTTTTCGACTCTTTATGGATATTTGTGTAAGATGCGGCGCTTGTGCTGATAAGTGTCACTTCTTTATCGGTACCGGAGACCCGAAGAATATGCCTGTGTTAAGGGCAGAGCTTTTAAGATCGATTTACAGAAGGTATTTCACAATATCAGGCAAGCTGGGCAAGATTGCGGGAGCAAGAGACCTGACGGAAGATGTGTTTAAGGAGTTGTGGTACTATTCTTACCAGTGCACTGAATGCCGCCGCTGTTCGGTCTTCTGCCCTTATGGTATTGATACAGCGGAAATCACGATGATGGCCAGGGAGCTTATAAACCTGCTGGGCTGCTGCACAGACTGGATTTCCGGCCCCCTGGCAAATTGTTACAGGACGGGCAATCACCTCGGTCTGCAACCGCATACCATTAAAAGTAACTTTGAATATATGGTAGATGATCTTGAGGAATTTACAGGCGTCAGGGTGGAGCCGACCTTCAACAGGAAAGGCGCCGAGTTACTTTTTGTTACACCTTCCGCTGATTTTTTTGCCGAGCCAGGAATGTTTACATGCATGGGTTATCTCCTGCTCTTTCACAAGCTCGGTCTTGACTACACCTGGAGTACATATGCCTCTGAAGGCGGGAACTTCGGTTTATTTACCTCAAATGAGATGATGAAGAGGATCAATTCAAAGATATATGCCGAAGCCAAGAGGTTAGGCGTAAAGTGGATCCTCGGCGGAGAATGCGGGCATATGTGGAGGGTATTACATCAGTATATGGATACCATGAACGGTCCTGCGGATTTTCTTGAGGAGCCGGTTTCACCGATAACCGGAACGAAGTTCGAGAACGCCAAGTCAACAAAGATGGTCCACATCACGGAGTTCACTGCCGACCTGATAAAGAACGGTAAACTCAAATTTGACAAGAGCAGAAATGATCACATTATTCCTACATTCCACGACTCCTGCAACACGTCAAGGGGTATGGGACTTTTTGAGGAGCCCCGGTACGTCATTAATAGTGTATGTAACCAGTTCCATGAGATGCCGGAAAACACCATCAGGGAGCAGACCTTCTGCTGCGGAAGCGGGTCCGGATTAAATGCCGGTGAGATTGAAGAGTTGAGGCTGCTGGGAGGTCTCCCGAGGGCAAACGCCGTGAAGTATGTTAAAGAGAAAAATGGAGTAAACATGCTTTCCTGTATATGCGCTATTGACAGGGCGGTGCTTCCGCCGCTTGTGGATTACTGGGTCGGAGATGTAGATGTCTGCGGGGTCCATGAACTGGTGGGTAATGCCCTGATAATGGAGGAAGGCGAAAAGAGAGAAATCGACTTGCGTGGGGAACCACTTCCAGGGATGGAGGAGAAGGAGGAGGAAGACTAATGTACAACGGTGGCAAAATAATTACTGGACTGATAATCTTTGTCGCCCTCGCGACATTCCCGTTCTATGCGAATTTCGGAAAGACTGTAGAACTGCCCAGCGAGCTCGAAGCCGAACCTGATGAAATGCATCTGGGGAATATCCCGTTAGTCAACATGAGGTCGGAACACATGAAGCTCCTGGATCAATGGAGGGACGAGGTCGTCAGGGGTGGTAAACGATTTATAGAGTATGATGGAGATGAATATGAAAAGAGTCTTCAAAACGGATGCCTGGGCTGTCATGAAAAGCAGGAGTTTTGCACTAAATGCCATACTTATGCAGGTGTCAAGCCGTACTGTTGGAGTTGCCATTTTGCGGAAGGAGAGGAGGGCCTGTTATGAAAATAGATAGAAGGAAATTCCTGAAGCTGACCGGCGCTACGGGCATAGGCCTGGGTTTGTCTGCCACTGATATTTTCACAAAAGGTACTGTAGAGGCGTCATCAGGCCATTCGAGAGTGTCTACTGCAGCCACACGCCTGGCAATGGTTATTAATATAGGGAAATTGAAGACTGACGATGACTACCAGAGGATAATAGATGCGTGTCACAGTATTCATAATGTGCCGACGATCGATAACCCCAAACACGAAGTCAAATGGATATGGACGGATACATATAAGCATTCATTTCCGGAACAGATAAACGAATATCACCCGGAAGCATTTATGAAGAAGCGTTTTCCGCTCCTTTGCAATCATTGCGATCATCCGCCCTGTGTGAGGGTATGTCCCACAAAGGCCACTTTCAAGAGGCCGGACGGCATTATACAACAGGATATGCACCGGTGTATCGGATGCAGGTTCTGTATGGCGGCCTGTCCCTACGGCTCAAGAAGCTTTAACTGGATTGACCCCAGGCCGCATATTAAAGAGAAAAATACTGAGTATCCGCCAAGGACAATGGGAGTTGTCGAGAAATGTACATTCTGTAATGAGAGGCTTGAAAGGGGAGAAGAACCTGCATGTGTTGAGAGTTCCAACGGCGCCCTGGTTTTTGGCAATCTGAATGACCCGGAATCAGAGGTGCGAAAAATCCTGAATACACATTTTACATTACGACGCAAACCTTCACTTGGTACCATGCCCAGTGTGTTTTATGTAATAGGAGGTGAAGACTATGCTGGATAAGGCGCTGACCGGAAGTAAAAAATACTGGACTCTCGTAATCATACTGCTCGGCATAAGCGGAGTGGGTGTGTTTACATATCTTCACCAGCTTAAAACCGGCCTGGGTATTACGGGTATGAGCAGGGATGTTTCCTGGGGTTTTTATATCTCGCAGTTCACTTTTCTTGTCGGTGGTGCCGCATCCGCTGTAATGCTTGTAATTCCCTATTATCTTCATCATTACAAGAAATTCAGCAAGATAGTGATACTCGGTGAATTTCTGGCCGTTGCCTCGGTTACGATGTGTATGCTGTTTATCTTCGTTGATATGGGACAACCGATGAGAATAGCGAATGTATTTCTTTATCCAACGCCGAATTCCATACTTTTCTGGGATGCAACGGTTTTAAGTGGTTATCTGGTGCTTAATATCGTAATCGGATGGGCTACGCTGCATGCTGAGAAAAAAGGGACGTCTCCCGCATCGTGGGTGAAACCTCTTATATATCTTTCGATTCCCTGGGCAATCAGTATTCATACTGTAACGGCCTTTCTTTATGCAGGCCTTCCCGGCAGACACTTCTGGCTGACGGCAATTATGGCGGCACGCTTTCTTGCATCGGCTTTTTCAGGCGGTCCGGCATTGCTTATTATCCTGGCGCTTATTGTCAGAAAGTATACAAAATTCGATCCCGGGAAAGAACCGATCCAGGCAGTCGGCAAGATTGTGGCCTATGCAATGAGTGTGAATGTATTCTTTATCCTCCTTGAGGTATTCACTGCATTCTACAGCAATATCCCCGGACATATGCACTCGTTCGAGTACCTGTTTGTGGGAATTGAAGGGCACAGCAAGCTTGTGCCGCTGATGTGGACATCCGTTATTCTTGCGGCGGTGTCCCTTTTCCTGCTTATTCCACCGGGATTCAGGAAGAATGAGTCAATACTTGTTTTTGCATGCATTACAGTGTTTATTTCCCTGTGGATTGATAAGGGATTCGGTCTGGTAATAGGCGGATTTATTCCCAATCACTTCGGGACAGTTACCGAATACTGGCCTACCATCCCCGAAACATTGATTACACTTGGCATATGGTCAATAGGATTTCTGGTGCTGACCATTCTATACCAAGTAACCGTATCGGTCAGGGAAGAACTGGGAACGGCAAAGTCAGAGTATTAGGATTCAGTAAAAGATAAATGAAAAGGCAGGGGGGTGTATGCTTCCTGCCTTTTTTTTGTGGTTGATACAGGATTTGGTGTGTCCCCCTTTTGAAAAGAGGGATTAAGTGTGGGGTTATTTACTTAAAAGTTAATATTTTTGACAAAAAAATCCGATAAAATAATAAGGTATGCTACATTGGGTCATAAAAGTCAAAAAAACTGAAAAAAGGCGGGATTGGGGAATTATGAGAAGACAAATACTTTTTTTCGTATTGATCTTATCAATGGTTTTGCCGTTTTTTTCTTGTAAAACAGTCCAGGTAGTGACAATTGGCGGTGCGCGCGATTATCGTGATTGTGAGGGTTACGATATCAAAAGGAATTCCAACAGGAATTCACGTGTCATTAAGCCTCGCGTATTCAAGCCTGATGAAGCGGCATTAGTCGTTGAGTCAAGACCGGCAAAGGCCCATTTGGAAAGGAAAAGAAAAGCTGTGGCGACTATTGAAGATAAGGGCCTTGAAGATACCGATATTATTGAAAGTATGGAAGTAGCCTATTATCAGCAAGAGCCGCAATTGGTTTATACTATTCAGACAGGAAGTTTTATAGGTATGAAATATGCCGGGAAGCAGTTTAATTATTTGGTAAAGTCATTGAATAAAAAAAGGCTTGATTATCTCAGAATAGAAAGAATAGGAAGATACAATGCAGTGAGGCTTGGTAAATTCGATAGTCAC
>JAUVPO010000023.1 GCA_030598625.1 Deferribacteres bacterium
TCGAACATATAGAGGGGGCGAGGAAGAAGGCCGGGGCTGATGCGAGCCCTTGAGAATATTAAGATGTAACATTATAATTTAAAAGCATAAAACATTGAAAGCTAAAAAAAGTCCTCGCTGGCACTCGTTCAATGTTCAACGATTTGTTATGCGAATTTTAGGTCGTCGAGTTAGCCATTTTTTAAAAGATGACTGACTCTCCCCTGATGGTCTCCCAGCCAATAATCCTTCAACACTTATGTCTTCGTCAATGTCTTCCCAATGAATACCATGACCCCTGCCTATTAACCTCCAATTATTTCTTTCTTTTGCAGTAGCGTATACTAAACGAGGAAACCAGTCCAATGGAGCTGAGATTGTCCTTCCATCGCTAAGGTCTACACTCAAAGTATCCTTAGTTACTCTCACATTTTCAGCATATGGGACTTCTATTTCAACTGCCGAAATACTCATTCCATGCCTCCAATAATTTTGAATGATTCTTAATAATAATTTTATGGATTTTACTAATTTCTATCCGGCTAAATCCTCCACTGCTTTGTAGCCTAATAGGGTCAAGCCAAAATTTGGCAATTTTATCATCACGCTCAACATGGATATGCGCCGGTTCATCCTTATCTCCTGCATAAAAAAAGAAGCGATATGATCTAAATTTAAGTACTGTTGGCATCAGACTTATATTATCATATTATTATATATTTTCGACTAAGTCTTATCCCCTGGCCCGTTCTCCGTAGTACTACGAAGGATGAAAAACGGGAATCCGGAAAACAAGATGGGCTGGATTCCCGCTCAAAAGACCGCGGGACTGACAAACTTAAACAATATTCTGCCCCCGTAACTAAATGGTTACTAAGGCCGAGACGACCATCATCAGTCCGAGAATTACAAGGGTCATAAGGATTATCCTGATATACTCCTGCCTCTTTGTCCTTTTATATAACCGCGAGCCGGCATAGACTCCGAACAGTACGAAAACGGCTGACACGGCAAATAATTTCATTACCGGTGCGCTGATAAGACCGCCTGTAGCATGCGCCACTACGACAATGATATTGCAGATAAAGAAGAAACCGGTGAGTGTCGCCTTGATATGGTCCCTTGACCAGCCGGTAAGGGTAGTGTAAATAATCGACGGCGGACCGCCGGCGCCGAAAGCCGACCCGATAATCCCTGTACCAAAACCGGCCATATACGCCCAGACGCTGTGGATCTTTTGCGGCTTAGGGTTAAACACGAGTGAATAGACGCTGTAAGACACGATGAGGGTCCCCAGCAGTATTTTTATAAGATATGGTTCGGCGTTTATTAAGAAATGGACCCCTATGTAAATACCGGGAATGCTCCCGAGAAGAAGAGGGAATATCTTTTTCCGTTCCATATAATCCTTCAGTTCAAAGACCAGATATAATGTCATAAGCAGGCTGTTTAAGATACAGAGGGGGACCGCTGTTTTTACGTCAATAAATATGGTCAGAAGCGGCATAGCTAACAGGGCTGAACCGAATCCTGAAAGGCCCTGAATGAACCCTGCCAGCAAAAAAATTAAACAGACAAGCATTAGTGTAAGCATATGATCCTGAATATAAATTATTTATCGGTGAAATGTGTCGGAAAATTTAACACAAAATACCACTTTCAAGATGAATTACGCTATATTTTACACTTAAATTAATTTAATTGTAAAATAATTATACGATCATTGCATTCCTTTAATAGATTATACCAAAAAATCATTATATTTCACAAAGTTAAATAGATGGCAAGTTATTTGCTATTAAATCGGGAGTTACGTTTCTGAAGGGGGTTTCTATATGAAAAAAAATCGTTTGATTGGAATAATGACAGTTGTTTTTGCAATTTTATTAAGCTTTTTATTAACTGCATGCGGACCGAATGGAACCGGTGGAAATTCTGACGGGGGTGACACTACTCCTGATGTAGGCGGCACTACTCCTGACATAGGCGGCAGTCCTCCTGATGTAGGCGGTACAACTCCTGATGTAGGTGGAGATGGCGGTGGTGACGGAGAAATTGAATATCCGTATATCGGTAAGACATGGGGCATGGCGGAACTCATTGAAACGGACGACTCAGAAGACGCTTCTTCCCCTCAGATAGCCTTTGACTCAAGTGGCAATGCAATCGCAGTATGGCATCAGCATGACGGTTCAAGAAACAATATCCATGCAAACAGGTTTGCTGCAGGCGTGGGCTGGGGCACGGCTGAACGTATTGAAACAGACGATTCAGGAGACGCATCATCTCCGCGAGTAGCCTTTGACCCGGACGGCAATGCCTTTGCGGTATGGTATCAATATGACGGTTCAAGTTACAGCATCCTTGCAAACAGGTATGTTGCAGGCGTGGGCTGGGACACGGCGGAACTCATCGGAATAGGTGATACAGGAGAGGTTTCCTCTCCACGGATGGCCTTTGACCTGGACGGCAACGCCATTGTGGTATGGCATCAATATGACGGTTCAAGGAGCAATATCTATGCAAATAAATATGTTGCAGGCGTGTGGGGTACGTCGGAATTTATTGAAACAGACAATAGGGGAGATGCCTTATATCCGCAGATAGCCTTTGACTCAGGCGGCAATGCAATCGCAGTATGGTATCAGTATGACGGTTCAAGTCGCAATATCTATGCAAACAGGTATGTTGCAGGCGCGGGCTGGGACACGGCGGAACTCATCGGAACAGGTGATACAGGAGAGGCTTCCTCTCCGCAGATAGCCTTTGACCCGGACGGTAACGCCATTGCGGTATGGCATCAGTATGACGGTTCAAGGGATAGCATATACGTAAACAGAGATTGCGTTGGCGTGGGCTGGGACGCGGCTGGACGCATTGAAACAGACGATACAGGAGACGCCTTTTCCCCGCAGATAGCCTTTGACTCAGACGGCAATGCAATCGCAGTATGGCATCAGTATGACGGTTCAATAAACAATATCCACGCAAACAGGTTTGCTGCAGGCGCGGGCTGGGGCACGGCTGGACTCATTGAAACAGACGATACAGGAAACGCATCTTCTCCGCAGGTGGCCTTTGACCCGGACGGCAATGCCGTTGCGGTATGGTATCAATATGACGGTTCAAGGAACAACATCAAAGCCAACACGTATGTTGCAGACAAGGGCTGGAGAGCGGCTGAATGCATTGAAACAGAAGACTCAGGAAACGCGTCTTCTCCGCAGATAGCCTTTGACCCTGACGGCAACGCCATTGCAGTATGGTATCAGTATGACGGTTCAAGGTACAGCATCTATGTAAACGGGTATAGATAGAAATGCCCGTTTCTTTCTTTATGAGAACGGGTGATTAAAACTTCACCTGCGGCGCTTCTTTTTCCGCTTCCGGGATCTCGAAGTATTCTGCGCTTGATACACCTGCAAATGCCGCAAAAAACCTGCCGAAGAACGTCCTTATGTAAGTATTTAATAGCTGGACTGCTTCGTTGTACCTCTTTCTTTCAACTGCAATCCTGTTCTCCGTCCCCTCAAGGCTGTCCTGAAGTTTGAGGAATGATTGATTTGCCTTGAGATCGGGATATGCTTCCCGCAACACAAGCAGTCTCGAAAGAAAGCCTTCAAGCTGGCCGGATGCCTTTACTTTATCTTTTACAGAGCCTGCCTGGAAGTATTTTGTCCTTGCGTTCGCAATGTTTTCAAAAAGCTCTTTTTCATGACCGGCATATCCTTTGACGGTTTCAATAAGATTAGGTATCAGGTCATATCTCCTTTTTAACTGGTTCTCAACCTGTGCCCATTTGCCCTTTATATTTTCGTCCATAGCAACAACGTTGTCGTATCCACCACGGAGCCAGCTGAATGTCATAAAACCGATAAGTAGTATAACTCCGACAACAATTAAAGCGATTTTTAAACCTTTTGACATAACGACCTCCTGCTTTTAAACTTTATATTAGTTTTCATGAATATATCTGAAGACAGTTTTTGAACGCTGCCTCACCATCCACCTGACGCACCACCGCCGCCGAAGCCTCCACCGCCTCCACCGCCGAAACTGCCTCCGCCGAAGCCTCCTCCGCCTCCCCAACCGCTTCTTCTGCCGCCAAGCATATTCATCATTAGCAAAAGCAATAAGAGACGGGGATGTTTTATTAACATATAAATCAGTCCTATAATTAACAGTATGCCGAATATCTTGTCCCTTAAGGTCAGTTTTCTGCGCTCCATTCCGCTGTTATAAGCAGAACGGCTTCTCAATTTCGGCATCCCGGCGATCTCAACCCCTGCATCGGATGCTATTTCGTTTATAACAACCAGTGTGGCTGCTGTTATCCCTTTAGAATAATCGCCTTTTTTGAAATATGGCACAAGATACTGTCTTCCGATACTGCCTGCAAGGCTGTCCGGGATAATGCCTTCGATACCATAACCTACCTCGAACCTGTATTTCCTGTCCTGAAGCGAGACAAGCAGCAGGACTCCGTTATCTTTACCCTTCTGCCCCAGCTTCCATTCGTCGTGCGCTATACTGAGCGAGAGATCTTCAATCGATTCCCCTTCAAGGCTGTTAATTGTAAGAACAACCATCTGGGCCGTGGTCTTCTGCTCCAGTTCCAGGAGATACCTGTTCAGGCCTGCCTCCACGTTGTCGTCTATGATCCCCGCAAGGTCGACCACATGATTGTAAGGCTTGTCCGGGACCGCGATTTCAGCAAATGAAAGGGCTGTAAACAGAAAAAGGCAAGCTGATAATAATAAAACCGGACCTTTAATCTTTAATCTCATCCACTATTTCCCCTATCTTCTCCGTAGCTGCATAATAATCCTCAAATATTGTATTAAGCTCTTCAATTGAAAGTTTGACCTTGCCATGTTTTTCTTTAAGCACCCTGGAGAAAACATCGGTATTTACATTTACTGCATTTGAGAGGGCTTTTATAACTTCGCTCTGTCCTGCGGGTGGTTCTTTGCCTGACAGGACAATGATCCCGCGGAAAAGCGGTATGTAACCTGTAATCGAGTTTATAAATCCTTCGGCCAATAATTTCCTGTCACCCTGTGAAGATATATATCCCTGCCTTAACCGGATCAGCTTTGTCTTCAGCTCCCTTTCGCATTGATGCCTTAGGTCCATCCTCTTGATTTCCAGGTTTTCGAGAATGTCTTCTCCGAATACGGTCGAATGAATGATCTTGAAATTCAAAAATTCGATCGGGAAAACATCAAGGGATGTTTTGATATAACCGGGAGTCATGATAAGCGGCGCCGCTACCTTATGCTTTCCGTATTTTTTTCCTAACGGAGCTATCAATTCAAGGAACTTCAAATCCATTTCTTTTAATATAAAGATCGAATTAACATCGGAGACTTTTTCATCGAAATCATCGGTTACAGCAGAACCTGTTACATGGATCGAATGGATTTTCTCCAGATATTTATTCAGAATTTCATCCAGAAACGGTTTTATCTTTTTTGCGGCGGAAGGTTTGAGTTTTTCCAGGTTAAGGTCGGGCATTTCTTAAATCCTCCGGTTTTGATTGGTGGTCATTCGGACATATGGTATCAAAAACATATCATTAAGGCAATAAGAGACGTGTTGAGATATAATTATAAATTATGTCGCCGCCTGAATTCCCACACTTCAGGGATGTGGCCCTGTCTTTAAAGGGTACAGGGAAAAAAAGATAGAGAGGGTGTTTTTATGAAATCGGATGTTTATTTCAGCAGCATAAAAGGACAGAGCAGAGAAGATTGTTTTAAGACACTTTTGAACAGGGCCGATACGTATTTTTCTCAATTCAAAAAGGGTTCTTTCGTTGGTATCAAAATGACGGTGGGAGATGAAAAAAATATCGGCTACATCAAACCTGGGCTGGTAAGGATTTTAGTTGATAACCTCAAGGGAAGGGAGGTAAAGCCTTTTGTGTTTGATACGAATGTGATTTATAAGGGACAGAGACAGAATTCGGTAGACCATCTGAATCTTGCATATCGCAAGGGCTTTACACCCGATAAAATCGGATGTCCTTATATTATTGCCGACAGTGTTTTCGGGACTGATTCCAAAATTGTAAAGGTTGAATCAGGAAACATAAAAGAAATCAAGGTCCCTTCACTCATGACGGTTCTGAAAGACGTAATAGTATTGAGCCATGTTACAGGACACATAATGACGGGTTTTGCGGGTTCCGTCAAGAATGTGGCGATGGGTATGGCTTCACGCGCGGGCAAACAGATTCAGCATTCATCAATGAAACCTTCAGTCAGCACGGCAAATTGTACTGCCTGCGGCTGCTGTATCGAGACATGTCCGGCAAATGCTATTTCCGATCACAGCGGCAGGGTATTTATTAATACTAATCTCTGCATAGGTTGCGGTGAATGTATTGCGTGCTGCAAATTTGACGCTGTTAAGATCAAATGGCGTGAGGATGCAGATGTTTTTGTAGAGAGGATGGCGGAATACGCGAGAGGTATCCTGTTAAAAATAGAAAGGAAGGTCTTTGTGAATTTTGCGTTTGATATCACGGAAGAGTGTGACTGTATTTCAGGGGATGATCCCGTGATCACGGAAGACACCGGAATTTTTATTTCCGGAGATATCCTGGCTGCTGACAAGGCGTGTTATGATATGCTTACCCGAAGCGGGGACATCTTTTCAAGGAATAAAAAGATAGAGGCGCATCTGCACCTGTTTAAGTATGCCGGGGAAATCGGGCTTGGGAATTTAAATTACGATCTGGTTGAATTATAAGTTGTCTTTTACTTACTTAATCTTTAATTTACAGGCTGTTTTTTTGAAGTTAACATTTTAATTTATCTTAATAATATGGTATATTGATACTGGTTAATAATAATTTTAGATGTGAATGTCTTATATAATAAGAGGAGGGGTAAGAAATGGCAGATAAGATAGACAAGGAATTGTCAGAAAAGTACTGTCCACGTTTTGGCATGATTGCAGTGGAAATGGGTTTTGTAGCCGCGGAGCAGGTTAAGGCAGCCGTGACTGAACAAATAGACGATGATCTTTCCAATAGACCACACAGATTAATAGGAAGGATTTTATTGGATAACGGTTTTATGTCTCCTCAGCAAATAGACACAGTTTTAAATGAATTGTTTAAAAGAGACAGGGAAAGTCCGGCAACTTCCAGATAAATAGTTGTTGCCGGACATATGTATACATTGTGTACATCATATTAGAACCCGACAAGCACTTGAAAACTTCCCGTATCCAGCGTTTTGATCCTGAATGCATTTAACGATGTAAACGTTAACCCGAATGGTTGCTTGCCATGGTGATCTTAATAATTTTCAGCCAGAGCTTCGTAATAGGCCTGCGGGTGTTTGCATGCAGGGCATTCATCCGGCGCATCCGGCCCTTCGTGGATATAACCGCAGTTTCTGCAGTGCCATTTTGTGCTTTCCGATTTCCTGAAAACAGTTTTTCCAAGGAGATTGGACGAGAGCTTTCTGTATCTTGATTCATGGAATTTTTCAACCGTTGCGATTTCTCTGAAAGATGATGCGATTTCAGGAAACCCTTCGTCCAGCGCAATTTTTTCAAAATCAGCGTAAATGGTTGTCCATTCCATCTTTTCGCCATCAGCCGAGTGGTCTAAATTTTCCTTTGTATCGCTGATTATGCCGGATGGATAAGCAGCGGTAATTTCCAGGTCCCCGCCTTCCAGATATTTAAAAAAGACCTTTGCGTGTTCTTTTTCATTTTCCGCTGTTTCAGAGAAAATATCTGCTATCTGTTCATAACCCTCTTTCCTGGCGACACCTGCAAAGTAGGTGTATCTGTTTCTTGCCTGCGATTCACCCGCAAATGACTTTAAAAGGTTCTGTTCGGTCTTTGTTCCTTTGATTGATTTCGACATATTTCCGCCTCCTATCCGGATATTTTTTCCATAGGTTGTCCGCAGCAGACAAGTTTGCCGCCGCCGGCTCTGGTTACTGTAACTTCATTCCCGCAAATATTACATTTGTATTGTTCGCCGACCTCTTTTACACTCATAACCACATTATACAGCATATTGTATCAACTGGCAAAAATTAATCAAGCATTGAATTAATCCTAAAGCCGGATCGCTCGGGTTAAGTGGATTATCTCCAAATGACTTGCCGGAATCTTAATGGTACAAGGGATTGCGGGGTCAAGGATCCGAGTGATGGAACCCTTTAAGAATTCAAGCTTTTAAGCAGTATTGTCGATAACATGATGAACAAAGCCTTTAAGAGGGAAAGAACCGTAAAATTCAATTTGATTGAATTTTGATACGGCACAAATTAAAGATACAGGCAGACAGTAAATTATCTGCAAGATATGACAAATCCGGATTGTTTGATATGAGCCACGGCAATAAGCAGAAGGCGGGGACAATTATTTTGCTTGTAATTATGATAGTTATTTTTTTTCTTATATCAACTGTAAGAGCTGAAGATAAATTGAATAAAAAAAGGCGTCCCTTATCTGCAGCTCCTGCTGATTATGCTGATGCCCTGAAAAAATCAAAAGAGATGATAGATAAGGGAAATTACGGGGAGGCATTGTCTCTTCTTTTCCCCTTTACTTCGGAACCAATACGATACCCGACAGCGGTTTCCGACTATATCGTCATACTTACATGGGATGGCAGGCTTGATGAATCCATAAGCATGTACGAAAAACTTCCTTCTTCTTTTTCCCGGCCGGGCTATCTTTCAAGAAATATGGCAAAGGCGTACTATGACAAAAAGAATTTCCTGAAAGCCGCTTCGTTATACAAGACAACGCTGAAAAAGTCCCTTTCGGACGAGGAGGCCCGGAAGGGTCTTGTACTTAGCCTCGTGAGGGGAGGTAAATTTAAGCAGGCCTCTAATTATATTGAACGCTTCTTAAGGAAATCTCCGCATTCATTATCGCTTAATTCAGTAAAGGCTTATCTGCTGTTCTGGCAGGGAAGGCACGTGGATGCCTTTAAAATATTTGATTCACTTGCGCAAAGAGGTGATACGGATGAAGAAATCATCTTTAAATCAAGGGAAGATATTATAAACTCCCTTCCCGATGAGAAGAGAAAGGAAATGGCGACGGCTCTATTTAAAGCCGCACAAAAAGGTGATGAGAAAACCGGTATGGACTATATGCTGGTTCTTGTTTTAAACAGGGACTATAAGAAGGCTTTAAGCGTGTTTGAATCTTCAAGCACAGATGCCGGTCAATATCCTGATTATCTTCTTTCATGGATTGCATGGGCTTACTTTAAGACAGACAATACAAAAAAAGCAAAGCGCTATTATCGGATGATTCTGTCTGAAAGACCAAAGTATGTGCAGGCAAATATCGGTATTGCGTACTGCCTCGCAAAGGAAGGGCGCAGCGATAAAGCGATCAAAATTCTTGATGGGTTGCAGGCAAATGATTCGCAGAACATGGAGATTATATTTGCTCGCGCATATGCATTTGAAAAGTCCGGAAAGTTATGGCTGGCTAAAAAAGAATATGAGAGGATTCTGAAGATCAGCCCGGGGAATATCGCTGCCAGGCGGCAGAGAGTTCAAATTATGTCTGATCTCGGGATCAGCTCCCGTGCACTTGAAGAGGCAAAAAAAGAATTTCCCCGTGACTCAAAAATGCTCGAAAGCATAAAAGGCGACATGGCGGCAGACCGTATCAGATGGAAAGAACACGGCAATGCAATAAGCATGGTCCAAAAACAGATGAAGGACAGTGGAAATCTGAGGGCGAGGTATGACTATATAGTAGCGCTTGCTGAGAAAAGAGATATGCAAGGGGTAGTCCAGGCATTTGAAAAACTAAAGGAAGACGGGATTTCTCCACCGGAATGGGTCATGGAGCATGCGGCGGAGGCGTATCTGTTTCTGGAACAGCCTTATAAGGCATTGAAATTATATGACGAGGTTCTGAAAGCTCATCCGGAATCATATGAGAGCCGTCTCGGCAAATTCTATGTGCTCCAGGAGCTTAGAGAGTGGGAAGCGGCAAGGGAATTACTTGATGAGATTGACAGTGAAATTCCGCCTGTTCTCAAAGGTGACAGAAAAGTTTGGCCGAGCTGGGCCAAAGCTGACATAGCTCTTGCCAGAGGCTGGTCTTTTGCTTATGAAGACAGATTAAAAGAGGCTCAGGAATATTTCTGGGACCTTCGGGGGAAATCTCCTGCAAACACAAGTTTCCGTACGGGTCTTGCACATGTATATCTATGGAGAGGATGGCCGCGAAAGGCATTGAAGGAATTCAAAATCAGCGAGACGCTGGACCCGGAAGATATCAGCGCCCGGACCGGTGAAATATCAGCGCTGAATACGCTTGCTTTCAAGGAACAGGCAAGGGAGAAAGCGCAGGATTTACTGGAACTTTATCCTGAAGATAAGCATATAAAAACACTTGTACGACAATTGAAGATTGAAGAACTATGGGATATTGAAACGGATTTTGTTATTGCCTGGGATGATGAAGGGTTTGAAGATGTAAGGTCTCAAACAATTCTTTCACAACCGCTTTCTTACTATACCCGTCTTTATGAATATTTCTTCTGGGAGAGAACACGCGACAATGAAGATCAAAAAACATATTTCCGCCGCGCCGGATTGGGAATAAACCATATCTTTAATAGTTCATTGAGTCTCAAACAGCAGCTATCGGTCAATTCGGATGATGGGAAAGACCTCGGGTCTTTTACAGAGATTGATTTTACCCCTGATGACTACTGGACATTGAATTTATCTTATGACTCTTTTACCTCTGATGTACCCATGCGTGCGAGGGCCTTTGATATTGATGCCTATAAGTTGAGTGGAGCCGTGAAATATCGGGAAAGCGACCGGCGCAGCTACAGTTTGTCTTATTCCCGTCTTGAGTTTTCAGATGGCAATGAACGAAATCAGGGGCTGCTTGGCTACGAGCAGGGTTTGTATGTGCGAAATAACTGGATAACGAGGCTTTTTATTGACCTGTACGCGTCTTCCAATTCTCTTGATAACGCCCAGTATTTTAATCCTGATAGTGACCTGAGTCTTTACGTAACCCATATGACCGGGCATACGATCATGAGCATGTATGGAAAGTCATTTATGCACAGACTCTATCTGTCCGCCGGTATGTATAGCCAGACGGATTTTTCCGCCAAGGCAACGGGTTCTGTAGGATATGAGCATGACATAGATTTTTCAGATAGGCATTCACTACTGTATGGTGTAAACATGGAAAGTCAGGCTTATGACGGTGAATCAGTGACCGAATATAATTGTTATTTAGCATGGAGGCTCCTGTTCTGATGTTAAACCGGATGATCATCATTTTATTGATTTTATTGCTCTCTGTTTTTTCAAAATCAGTCAGCGCCAAAGAAATGAAACCAGGTGAATTTCTGGTCCTCTGCTATCATGCCGTGCCTTTTCAGGCATCTCCGGGCGACTCATTCAGCGTACCGCAGGAGAAGTTTATCGAACAAATGGAGTATTTGCGTACGCACGGGTATCATCCTGTTTCTCTTGATGATATTTTAAGGGCTCGTGAAGATAAAAAACGGCTTCCGGACAAGCCCGTGCTACTCACTTTTGACGATGCCTATATTTCATATTATGAATTTGTATTGCCCTTGCTTAACGAATTGGATTATCCGTCTGTTCTGGCTGTCGTAGGTAAATTTATTTACGATCCTCCAAAAGGACTGCCTGAGTCGCTGATGAGTTGGAAGCAGATTAAGGAGGTCGGTTCTCACGATCTTGTTGAGGTCATATCTCATTCATTCGACCTTCATAAGGGCATTCAATATAATCCCCAGGGCAATACGGGTTCTGCCGTGAGTGTCCGGGCATATCTTACGGATAAAAAAGCATATGAGACCGAGAAGGAGTACAGGAGAAGGATAAGGATTGACTTTATGAAACAGAAAAATCTGTTTCGCAGGAAACTCGGTTTTGCTCCAGGGGCTATAGTATGGCCATATGGAAGATACAATTCCATAAGTATGGAAATCGCACGAAAATCCGGCGCCGGTGTTATGTTCGGGCTGAAACACGGATTTGCACATTTTAACGAACTCAATGAAGTCAAGCGCAACCTGGTGGAGAATGCATCGATTGAGGATTTCATCAAAATGGTGAATGATCCGGATTGGTACAAGCCCGTAATAAGGGCCGTACAGATAGATATGGATTTGATTTATGATCCGGAATCATATGAAAAGACTGATCAGAACCTGGGCAGACTTATAGACCGCCTTGTGGAACTGAAGGTCAACACTGTATTTCTGAAGGCTTTTGCGGACCTGGAGGGGACCGGCAGTGTTAAAAGTGTTTATTTCCCCAACAGGGCGCTTCCGGTACAGGCGGATATATTGAGCCATGCAGTACATCAGATAATGATACGTGATATGAAAGTTTATGCATGGATGCCGACATTAAGTATAGAATTGCCTGATCAGGAGCTTAACGGGAAGCTGAAGGTTCTTGAATTGGCGGGCGGTAAACCTGCTACAGCAGATTCAAAGTACAAAAGACTTACGCCTTTTAGCGATGATGTGATTTCTGTTGTTCAAACACTGTATGAGGATCTTGCGGTGCATACACAGGTCCATGGGATTTTGTTTCAGGATGATGCCTATCTAAGTGATACTGAAGATTTTCATCCGCTCGCTTTAACGGCTTATAAAGAGACTTTTACTCACGATATGCTTTCCGGAAGCATAAATAAAAATCCTGAACTTGCAAAAAAATGGGCGAGATACAAGACAGAAGTTCTTATAAACTTTACTGACGAGCTTAAAAAAGTAGTAAGGGAATACCGTCCGAATGTTTTTTTTGCAAGAAACCTTTATGCGGGTGTCCTGGAGGACCCGAAGTCGGAGTCGAAGTTTGCCCAGGACTACGAGCTTTTTCTTGAGAATTACGATCAGGTGGTTGTGATGGCATATTCCCGGATGAAAAAAATCAGGCAGCGTTCAAAATGGCTTAAAAAACTGGTATCCAATGCAAAGGGTTTTCCTGACGGTATTGATAAGACTGTATTTAAAATACAGACATATGACTGGAAAAAGGAGGTGTGGATAAAGGACGGGGTTATTCTTGAAGAACTGAGAGATATTCTTTCATCAGGGGGCAGGCATCTTGCCTATTACCCTGATGATTTCCGGGTGGAAAAACCGGGAATCGAAATCTTGAAACTTGAAATGTCAACCCAAAGCGATCCCTTTTTGCCATGAAATCAATATTAATAACAATTTTTCAAGCTGTAAGCGACTTTGTCTATCTCTATCCTCTCCTGATGAGTTTTGTATGGATGATTGGAGGGCTTATATTCTTCTGGAGACTGGAGCGTAA
>JAUVPO010000053.1 GCA_030598625.1 Deferribacteres bacterium
TATAAAATTCAATACCTTTGAGAGAGTCAGTTATGCGTTTTTCGAATATTTTTATACCGACTTTGCGGGAGGTCCCTTCCGAGGCTGAAGCAGTAAGCCATGTGTTGATGCTTCGCGCAGGTTATGTCAGACAACTTGCTGCGGGCCTGTATATATACCTTCCTCTTGCATTAAGGGTCATGGAGAAAATAAACAATATTATCAGGGAAGAAATGGACTTGATTGGAGCGCAGGAGATTTCCATGCCCGGGCTGCATCCTTCAGAGATATGGGAAAAAACAGGCCGGTGGAACGATATCGGAGATGAGATGTTCAGGTTAAAGGACAGGGGCGGCAGGGATATGTGTCTTGGGATGACACATGAAGAGATAATTACATGGCTTGCCTCAATGGAAATTCGTTCATACAGGGACCTGCCCCAGGTATGGTATCAGATCCAGACAAAATTCAGGGATGAAGCAAGACCTAAAAGCGGGATTTTAAGGACCCGTGAATTTATTATGAAAGACAGCTATAGTTTTGACAGAGATGATAAAGGACTTGAAGAAAATTATCAAAAACATGCAGATGCGTATCACAGGATTTTTAAAAGATGCGGGCTTAAATTTTATCAGGTGGAAAGCGATCCCGGAATGATGGGCGGAGCCGTAGCGCATGAATTTATGTCTCCGGGCCCCGCGGGTGAGGATATGGTAATCCTCTGCCATAAATGCGGATATGCCGCGAATCAGGAACTTGCCGGTTCGGTTTCACCTTCTCAATCTCCGAGCGGCGACGAAAAAAGCCGGTCATTGGAGGACATTTCAACTCCTGGGAAAAGGACGGTTGCGGAGGTGTCGGAATTTTTAAAGGCGGATGCTTCATGCTTTATCAAGAGTCTTCTGTTGATCGGTCCCGAAGGGCCTTTTCTTGCGCTTGTAAGGGGTGATCAGGATCTTCACGAAAAAAAGCTTCAGAGAATTGCCGGAGATTTTCGTCCTGCGCAAAAAGATGAGGTGAAAGATATACTCGGCGTTGAAGCAGGGTTTATCGGTCCTCATAACAACAGGATGAAAAAGATTGCCGATGTTTCGCTCAAGGAGGGTGTTTATATTTCAGGCGCCAATAAAGAAGGTTTTCATACAAAAGGAATAAGGCCGGATGTACACTTTGACGCTGAATGGCGCGACATACATGTTGCCGGGGAAGGTGATCTATGTCCAAAATGCGGGGCAGGCATAGAATTGGAAAAAGTGATAGAGATTGGAAATATCTTTAAACTGGGGACAAAATATTCTAAACCCCTCAAGGCTGTTTACCTCGATGAAAACGGAAAAGAGAGCCCACTGATTATGGGGAGTTACGGCATTGGCCCCGCACGTATTGCCGCAGCCGCAATTGAACAGAATAATGACGGAGACGGGATTATCTGGCCGCAAAGCATAGCCCCTTTCTATGTGGAGATCATTCCTCTTAGTCTTGATGATGGGGATGTCATAAAGACTGCTGAGACAATATATAAAAATCTGCTTGATGAGAATATTGAAGTGATTTTGGACGACAGGGACGAAAGGCCGGGAGTAAAATTTAAAGACGCCGACCTGATAGGAATACCTTTTCAGATAATCGTAGGTAAAAAGGGACTGAAAGAAGGGGTCGTGGAACTTAAATCGAGAAAGACCAAGGAAACCAAAAAACTGCCGCCTTCCGGGGTCGTGGAGCATCTGAAAAAATTTGCAATGTAAAAAAACAAAAAGAAAGGGTCATTTCTTTCTCAAATAAATAAAATACTCTACGTTGCCCTTGGCCCCCTTGATCGGTGACTTTGTTACTCCTTTAACTTCAAGCCCCATTTTTTCTGATTCGGTCTTTATCCTCTCAATGACTTCGAGCTGTCTGTTTTCATCTTTTACAACTCCGCCCTTTCCTACATTTTCCCTGCCGGTCTCGAATTGGGGTTTTATTAACGCTATTATTTCTCCGTTTGGAATCAGGAAATCTAAAACATTCGGTATGACTTTAAGAAGGGAAATGAATGATACATCTATAGTTGCAATATCTATGGGGTCAGGGACCTGATCTCCGTCAAGATATCTTATATTGGTTTTTTCCAGCAGGACAATCCTTTCATTGCCTCGCAGTGTCCAGTCAAACTGCCCGTACCCCACGTCAATTGCATAAACCTTTTTAGTCCCGTTCTGTAAAAGGCAGTCGGTAAAGCCGCCTGTTGACGCGCCTACATCCATCGCGATCTTACCCCGCACATCCATATCAAACTCTTTTAAGGCATGTTCGAGTTTAAGGCCACCGCGGCTTACGTACGGCAGCCTGCTTTTTACATCTAGGACAACATCAGGCTTCACAAGCGCCCCTGCCTTGTCAATAATAATGCCGTTCACAAAAACATTCCCTCCCAGTATTATCGCCTTTGCCTTCTCTCTGCTTTCCACAAGGCCCCTTTCGGACAGCAACTTATCAAGGCGGACTTTTTTTAAGGGACCGGCGGTCATGAGGGGATATCACGGTTCATTTGAGATTCATAATATTTTATTAGTGAATATTTTTCAGGAATTGTGGGAATCTGCGTAATCCGTGGATGGTCTGGTTTTATCTACCAACATCAGCGCTTCTCTTGCAATTCCTTCTGCATCCAGTCCGAGGTTTTTTCTTAGCAGATTCTGTGGACCGTGTTCAATGAACCTGTCGGGAATTCCAAGTATTTTTATTTTTATTCCTTCAACCCCGGCTGTGGTGAGTTCTTCCAGCACGGCGCTTCCAAACCCGCCTGCGACAGCATTTTCTTCAATTGTAAGAACATGCTTGATTTCTTTTGCCCGCTCCGAGATCAGACCGATATCCAGAGGTTTAACGAACCTTGCGTTGATTACACACGCGTCAATGCCTGCTTCCGAAAGGAGTTGTGCAGCGGTTACGGCAGGTGCAACGGTATTTCCGACGGCAATGATTAATATATCATTTCCTTCAATTAAAACTTCAGCTTTGCCAATAGGAATATCTATTAATTCCTCACCTTCCCGGTTATCGGTTGAGGAGCCTCTCGGATATCTTATTGCAGCAGGCTTATCAATGGACAAAGCCTTCTTGAGCATGCACCTGAGCTCATATCCGTCTTTGGAGGCCATAACAATTAAGTTCGGAATATGTCTTAGATAAGAGAGATCAAAAGTCCCGTTATGGGTAGGGCCGTCATCTCCGACTATCCCGCCTCTGTCAATCGCAAAAACTACGGGCAGGTTTTGCAAACACACGTCATGTATAATCTCATCATATGACCTCTGTAAAAATGTTGAATATATCGCTACGACAGGTCGTAACCCCTGGGTTGCAAGTCCCGCGGCAAAGGTCACGGCATGCGGCTCGGCAATCCCCACGTCATAAAACCTCCTCGGGAATTTTCTCACAAATTCTGAAAGGCCTGTCCCTTCCGTCATTGCGGCTGTTATCGCAATGATCCGATTGTCATTCTGAGCGAGTTTTGTAAGACAACCGCCGAAGATATCGCTGTATGATTTTTTTGATGATGTAACCTGTTCGCCTGTTTCAATGTTAAACGGGCCTATTCCATGAAACATCCCGGGGTTTTTCTCCGCCGGCACGTATCCTTTTCCTTTTTTTGTGATTGCGTGAATTAATACCGGCCCCGGAAAATCTTTAAATGTTTCGATTATCTCTATGAGTGAATCAATCTTATGTCCGTCCACTGGACCTACATATTCAAACCCCAGTTCCTCAAACAGCAACCCCGGCACAACAAGCCCTTTTACCGTATCTTCAGCCTTTTGCGCTATTTTAAGAACAGGCTCGCCCACAGCGGGGATGCGTTCTAAAAACAATTTTGTCTCTTTTTTGAGTTTTGTATATAAATCACCCATCATCATTCTGCGGAGGTAAGCGGAAAGGGCGCCGACATTGGGCGAAATCGACATTTCGTTGTCATTGAGTATCACGATAAGATCTTTCTTTAAGTGACCCGCGTGGTTTAGTCCCTCAAATGCGAGGCCGGCGGTCATGGCGCCGTCGCCTATAACAGCTATTACCTTGAAATTCTCTTTGTTTTGGTCTCTCCCTTCAAGGATACCAAGCGCCGAGGATATTGATGTTGAACTGTGGCCAGTGCCAAAGGCATCATGCGGGCTTTCCGAAATTTTCGGAAACCCGGATATGCCGCTGTATTGCCTGATGGTTGAAAACTCTTTTTGTCTCCCGGTAAGAAGTTTATGCGCATAAGATTGATGACCTACATCCCATATGATTTTATCTGTTGGAGAGTTGAAAATGTAGTGAAGGGCAATAGTAATATCCACGGTCCCGAGATTTGAAGCGAGGTGTCCGCCGTTAGATGCGACTGTCTCAATGATTAATTCTCTTAATTCACGGGCCAACACTTTCAGCTCGGGGATTGATAGTTTTTTCAAGTCCTGCGGATTATTTATTTTTTCTAAATGCATTATTTATCTCAACCTAATTACGCCTGGATAAAATATATTTTGCGATCTCCCTCAAAGGGTCCGCTTTTTTGCTGAAACTATTTATTGCGCAGAGAGATTCGTTTATCAGCCTTTCCGCTACCCTTTGTGATTCCTTGAGTCCGAAAGTTGAAGGATAAGTATTTTTACCCCTGGCATCATCCGCTCCCGTTGATTTCCCGAGTTCCTCTATTGTACCTGTTTGATCGAGTATATCATCAATAATCTGAAATGCCAGTCCCACTTTTTCCCCGTATTCCGTCAAGGAGTCCAGTTTGTCCTGTGAACCATTGGCCATTATTGCGCCGATGCGTATGGAAGCCCTTATGAGCGCGCCTGTTTTGTGTGTGTGGATGTAAAAGAGGTCTTTTTTTGCTGCCTTCTTGCCCTCAAACAGCACATCCACGGTTTGCCCTCCGACCATGCCTTCGGGTCCGCAGGCATGTGATAATTCACTGATTACATTTATTAATGTTTTTGGGTTTGCATCTGCCCGTGAAACCATATTAAAGGCGTCGGTGAGCAAGGCGTCACCTGCAAGTATTGCAGCGGCCTCTCCGAAGACCTTGTGCGTTGTCAATTGATTTCTCCTGAAATCGTCATTATCCATAGCGGGAAGGTCGTCATGTATTAATGAATAGGTATGAATGAGTTCAAGAGCGGCCGCTACAGGCAGAACGCCGTCCGGTTTTCCTCCCGCCGACTCGCAACCGGCAATGCACAGGATCGGTCTTACCCTTTTACCGCCGGCCATCAGCGCATAGCTCATTGCCGAGTACAGGTTTTCAGGGCAGTCCTTTTGTTTTTTTTTCGAAGAAATATATTTTTTGAGAAAATTATCTACTGTCTTTCTTTTTTCGTTCAAGTAGAGATTCAGATTCATGCTGTTTTTTCTAAGGCTAAATTGAGCAAATAAAGATAGTTATAGTTAAATAGTATACAACATATATTTGACTTTTGGATAATCGACACAGGAAAACTTTCCGGAGAGATGTATTAATTGTTGCTTCGAATTGTTTTAATAAAGGCGTCAATAACTTTGGGGTCAAATTGTCTGCCTGCCCCGGCGATAACCTGCTCTATCGCTTCTTTATTGCTTACCTCTTTTCTGTACGGCCTGTCGGCAATCAATGCGGTGTATGTATCGGCTACGGCGATCACCCTGGAGATAAAAGGGATGTTATCGCCATGTAAACCGTCGGGATATCCTGAGCCGTCATATCTTTCATGATGATGTAAAATGCCTTTCCTGACGGTTGTATCAGGTTCTATATGATTAATTAACCCGGCGCCCGGGAAAGGATGCGTCTTGATGATCCTTTTTTCTATCTCAGAGAGCTTTTCGGTTTTCATAAGTATGGATTGGTCTATCTGTGTAAGACCTAAATCATAAAGCGCTGACGCATAGAGTGATAACTTGATTTCATCTTCACTGCATTTCATGTGCCGGGTCATCCCGAGGACCAGGTCGGCCAACTTCCCGTTCTTTTTTTTATAATGTCTTTCGGCGCTGGAAAGGGTTTCAATACCTTTGGACATATCTTTGAATTCTTTATCCTTCAAATCGCCTTTTTGTACTTTTTCTATCACATGCGAAATACGTTCGGTTATGGCCTGGGCGAGATAAAGGTCTCTTTTATTGAAAGGCAGGCCGTTTGATTTGTTGTTAAGGTTTAAAACGCCGACAACCTTACTGTTTACTGTAACAGGCACGCAGAGAAGTGATTTTGTGTTGTACTGCGCGCCGCTTTTTTTCCTGAATCGGGGGTCTTTTTCTATGTCTTCTATCAGGAAAGGTCTGTTTTCAATAGCTGCCCGTCCTGCGATCTTATTCCCTGACATAAGCCTC
Organism: Deferribacteres bacterium; assembly: GCA_030598625.1. Classification (GTDB taxonomy): domain Bacteria; phylum Nitrospirota; class Thermodesulfovibrionia; order UBA6902; family UBA6902; genus JAUVPO01. The sequence continues at coordinate 6,316 of JAUVPO010000053.1, forward strand.
GTTTTTTGTATAATTTTATTATCAAGACCAAGGGCGTTTCTGATTTTCAGTTTGCCTGTCAATTCGTCAAACAGCATAAGAGAACACCTGTTCAGACCCATTAAGCCGGCTGTAAACGAGACCAACAAATCCGTCATTTCATCGATCCCGGCATCCCGGTATTCTTTCTTGCTCATGGGGAACAAAAGTTGCAAAGCTATGCCTTTGCCTGTGTTAAATATGGAAATAGAGCCGTTATGCAATTCTGTAATCTTCTTTGCAAGATAGAGTTTCATTTTGTTTTTATCAAAGTCTGTCCCTGTCCAGAAGTAGCGTTCATTAAAGATGGACGGCAGTTCATTTTCAGGGAAGGTCCTTCCTTTGATGAAAAATTCAATCTCAACGGAGGTTGTGGTATCCGTTACCTTCACATCTATCGAATCTCCGGCAGCGGAATATTTGGTAATACCGTCGATTATGTTTATAACCAACTGGATTAAAAGTGATTTTTCTCCTATGATGCTGATGGAGCGGTCAGGGCTTGTCACATTGACTGAGATTTTATTATTTGCGAGGGCAACCTCAATCATATTTGATGTAACCGCTTCCCGTATGACATCAGAAAGATTCAGGACTTTTTTCTTCAGGATAATCTCTTCTTTTTCAATGTAAGAAAAATCCAGGAGTCTATCAAGAAGGTCAATCAATTTTCTCGATTCATCGGATATTATATCGATAAATTCCGTCTGCTCCATTTCCGAGCACTTCTTTTCCTTTAAGTAATATACGGCTCCTGTGATTGAATTTAATGGTGTCCGCAGTTCATGAGACATTCTCGTGACAAATTCGGTCTTGAATTTGTCCGAATCAATAAGCATTTTGTTTGTTTCATTCCGTTCAAGGGTCCTTGAACGGAGTTCAAACATCAATCGGGCATGGTCCAGTGAGATAGCGGTTTGGCCTGCAAGGATATTTACCAAGTCAAATTCGTCCTCCGAGAAAAAGCTCCCATCGGTTTTATCCGCGATATTGATAACACCGAAAAGTCTATTTCTCATCAAAACAGGACAGCAGATGAATGAACCGGTTTCGTAATTGCCGCTTACATTTTTTTCAATCCTTTTATCACTCGTTATGTCTCCAACCAGTAAAGGGGTTTTCTCTTCCGCGACCTTTCCGCAGATATTTTCACCTATCTTTATCCTTAGAGCAGAAATCAGATCATAGTCAATACCCCTTGCCGCCTTGATGACCAGTTCGCCCCTTTCATCAAGGAGCAGGACGGAACCTCTCCGGGCTTTCGTATAGCTGAGGGCGAGATCAAGAACGAGGTTGGCCATGGAGTCTGAATTGTCCGTTGCGATAATTGTGCTCGCTACTTCTTTTATAATTGAAATTATTGCTTTTTGGATATCTTCTGTTACCATTAAAATAGTTATTGGATAGTCTTTCTTCTTAAGACAATTTTATAGTTAAACCTTAATTGAGCGATTCAGGTTCAGGAAATATCTTGTATTTTTTTGAGTTGCAATTTTCTTACCATCTTGCAACTTATTGAAAACACATAAAATTTAATGGTTGATTTATGAAATCTCCTGAAAGTCGGAATTCCTTACATGAAAAGCAGTCAAGGGGCATTATATTCATATAAATGTGTCGGAATTCCTTACATAGCAATAAAGATTTTCCTTGCGTTTACTCTTTTGACTTCTTTCGTAACAATGTGATTTGAATCAACCCGTCGTATACCCTGATTTATGCTATAATTTAGCCAATGTTTCACTTAGCCCTCAAGATTATTCTATATGATAAAATAAGGTCGTTGATTACTCTCGTTGGAGTTGTGTTCGCTGTAGCCCTTATTTTCACGCAGTTAGGTATTTACCTTGGATTAATGGAGACAGCATCCGTTATTATCGACCATACTGCCGGCGATATATGGGTTACATCCAAGAACAGCAAAAATTTTGACTTTTCCCAGCCTTTCCCTGAACATAATATCTATAAAGTACTATCTGTCGAAGGTGTCAAGGATGCTGAAAACCTTATTGTGGTATGGAATATTATGAAGCAGAAGGAAGGCGGCACGGAACAGATTGAAGTGGTTGGATATAACCCTGACACGGGGATCGGCGGCCCCTGGCGGATGAGGGAAGGACATTTAAGGGCTGTTAAAAATGGAAACTACGCGATAGTGGACAGATCTTCAATGCGGAGACTGGGGGGGTTTGAGGTCGGGCAATACAGGGAGGTTGGTAACAGGAGGTTACAGATCAGCGGTATTTCCGAGGGAGCGAAGTCATTTACCACTGCCCCGATAATATTTACGTCATATGGGGTAGCGCAAAGTTTAAGAGGGCTTGTCCCGCCCGGCAACACTGTGTTTATTGTCGCGGAAGTCATTGAAGGATATCCAATAAAAAAAGTGGTCGCCAGGCTTAAGGATATTTTCTTTAATAAGCTTGACGTATATACAAAGGCTGAATTCAGCAGGAAGACAAGGCTTTACTGGACGATTGAGACAGGCGCAGGCTTCTCATTTCTTATCACCATACTGATCTGTTTTTTGATAGGGATGCTTATTGTCGGCCAGACTATTTACAACTCAACAATGGAGTACCTGAAAGAATTCGGGACCATGAAGGCCATAGGAGCCACGAATTTCGATATATACAAAATTGTATTTGCCGAGGCGTTTATAAACGCGGTATTTGGCTATATCACAGGCCTGACTATTACATTGGTCTCAGTAAGAATTTATCAGGCAACTGAAATGGTGTTTTCATTGAAAGTATGGGTCGCTGTTCTGGTCTTTATATTAACTTTATTAATGTGTTTTGTTGCCGCCTTTATTTCAGTAAGAAAAATCAGAAAGATAGACCCTGCCATGGTGTTCAGGGGGTAATAATGGACATCCCCATTCATGCCGAGAATCTCAGGAAGGTTTATATTGAAGGCAGTGTCGAAGTTGTAGCGGTTGAATCAGCAGACATCTCCGTCAACAAAGGGGAAGTAATTGGAATAGTTGGGCCTTCAGGAAGCGGCAAGACTACATTGCTGTCCATGCTCGGTTGTATACTAAAGCCGACAGGGGGTAATATCAAAATCTACGGGCAGGATATAGCGGGGCTGACCGAGGATGAACTCCCTTTTATCAGGCGGAAATATTTCGGATTTATTTTCCAGGGATTTAATCTTTTTTCACCATTAACTGTCATTGAGAATGTTATGATTTCACTTAAGCTTAAGGGTGCGCCGCGAAAAGAAGCGGAAGAGGCAGCGCATGTATTGCTGGAGAAGGTCGGCCTTGAGGAAAGGGCTTTTTTCCTGCCGCGTGACCTGAGTGGAGGACAGAAGCAAAGGGTGGCCATTGCAAGGGCATTGGTGGGGAA
>JAUVPO010000215.1 GCA_030598625.1 Deferribacteres bacterium
GTCTGAAATATTACATTTCAAGAGAAATTTAAAAAATAAGGCTTTCTGTGAGTTAGTGTGAATTCAAACAAAAGATCAAAATTATTGATAACTTCAACAAGTCAATAAAATTCAGCCTGATTCAAACCTACTGACTATAGAGAATAGTCAATGATTCATAGTCTTCATTTAGAACTGAAGATTACTATGTGTAGTCAATAAAAAAAGGTGCCTGATTAACAGGCCCCAAATGCTGATTTCAGCAGACAACAGGGATAACATTTGTCTGTCCTTTGTCTATCCAATATAGCAGTTAACTATTGTGATTAACCCGAATCATTCCTCGCAGTTCTGCCGCAGGGAAGTTTACCGGTCTGAATATTTCTTTAAATTCCCTTTATATTTAAGCGGGTAGATTGTTTTAAGCATTTATATTCTATTCCGGAGAATCAAAAGAAATCGCTGCCATTATACTATTCATCTCAGTATCCAGAAACCCTCATTTTTAAATAAATAAATTTAAGTCATTAGTGCATTAATATTTTTTATTTGACGTTGAATTGATATATGTACTACTATGGAAAATCTTTATTTTTCTGTGTAATCCTTAAATTCACGAGTGACGACTTTTCAGAAAAAGAGGTGTTTAGTTTTTAAGTCTCAATAATAACTCTCCCTTATCATCTTAAATAAGGGAAAAGAAAGAAGGAGGGTCAAATGGCCGGAAAGTACAAAACACCAATGCTGGACGAGTTGGAAAAAGGAGAGTGGCCGAGTTTTATTACTGAAATAAAAAAGGCCGCAAAAAACAATCAGATGGCGGACGATGAGTTAGGCCAGCTGGAAAAATCATTTCAAACCAAACGCGGATACTGGAAACACGGCGGAATCGTCGGGGTCCTTGGATACGGGTCAGGTGTTATCGGAAGATATCATTCCCTGCCTGAGGAGTTTCCGGGCGTTGCACAGTTTCATACGTACAGGATAAACCAGCCGAGCGGTTTCTTTTATACCGCGGCGGCGTTAAGAGAAATAATGGACATCTGGGACAAGTACGGAAGCGGACTTACCAACCTGCACGGCTCTACCGGAGACCTTGTCCTTCTCGGAACAACAACCGAGAATCTCGAAGCTCTTTTTGCTGAATATTCTTCCCGCGGCTGGGACCTTGGAGGTTCAGGGTCGGCCATGAGGACACCGAGCTGCTGCGTTGGACAGGCACGCTGCGAATGGGCGAACATCGATGCAATGGCAATTTGCAACCACATGACACAGCATTTCCAGGATGAGCTTCACAGACCAGCGTTTCCGTATAAATTCAAGATCAAGGTGTCGGGTTGTGCCTGTGACTGTGTTGCGGCCATTGCCCGCGCGGACCTCTCGATTATCGGTACATGGAAGGGTGATATCCAGATAGACCAGGCAGAGGTCAAGAAATATGCCGGTTCAGGTATGGACATTCAGAAAGAGATCGTTGAAATGTGTCCGACAGCCTGTATGTCTTTTGACGGTTCATCATTGACAATTAATAATGAGCAATGCTCCAGGTGTATGCACTGTATAGCAAAGATGACAAAGGCCCTCAGACCGGGTAAAGAGAAGGGCGCGTCAATCCTTGTAGGAAGTAAGGCCCCGATCGTTGTCGGTTCGCTCATTTCATGGGTCCTCGTACCATTTATTAAGGCTGATGATGATGACTTTGCGGCATTAACCGAACTCACCGAAAATATAATAGAGTGGTGGGACGACAATGCAAAACCAAGGGAGAGACTTGGCGAGCTTATCGAGGTAAAAGGCATGAGGCCGTTACTTGAAGCTATCGGCATGCCGCCTGTGCCTCAGCAGGTCAAGGAGCCGAGAAAAGACCCGTTCTTCTTCTGGTCTGAAGATGATTTTGCTAAATAAATTAATAAGATAAAGATAAAGGAGGATAATCAATGTCATTACCAGAAAGACAAACAGATGTAGGACCACCGCATTATGAAAAGTTTTTACCACCCGTCATCAAGAAAAACTACGGCAAATGGAAATATCATGAGGTCCTGACCCCGGGCACAATGGTCCATGTGGCGGAGAGCGGCGATGAACTCTATACTGTCAGGGTCGCATCACCGAGGCTCTTAAGCACCGAGACAATCCGTGAAGTCTGCGATCTCGCGGAGAAATACTGTGATGGATATCTCCGTTTTACAACGAGAAACAATATTGAGTTGCTCGTATCAGACAAGAGCAAACTTGACCCGCTTGTTGCCGAGTTGAAGGAAAAGAAATACATGATCGGAGGCATCGGCCCCCGCATCAGCAATGTTATTCACACGCAGGGATGGGTGCATTGCCACGGCGCGTGTACGGACGCTTCCGGACTTGTTAAGGCTGTTATGGATGAACTCCATGAGTACTTTACAACAAAGGAGCTTCCGAACAAGGTAAGGCTTGCGGTTGCATGCTGTGTTAACATGTGCGGCGCTGTTCACGTATCCGACATAGCTATTGTCGCGGTGCACAGAAAAGTCCCGGTAATTGATGATGTAAATGTGGGCAAGCAGTGCGAGATCCCCACAACAATTGCGTCATGCCCGACATCAGCTATCAGGCCTAATCCAAAAACAAAGTCAGTCTCAATCAATGATGATAAATGCATGTACTGCGGAAACTGCTTCACCGTCTGTCCCCCCATTAACATTCACAACCCTGAGGAAGATGGCGTAGCAATTGTGGTAGGCGGAAAAATCGGGAGTCTGAGGACCGACCCCAAGTTCTCCAAACTGGCAATCCCGTTTTTCTATAATGAGCCGCCAAGGTGGCCTAAAGTTGTGGATGCGATCAAGAACATCCTGAACGTATACGCAGCGAATGCCAGGAAACATGAGAGAGTCGGTGAATGGATAGAGAGGGTCGGCTGGGAAGAATTCTTCAAGCTTACCGGCATTGAATTCACATTCCAGCATATAGACGACTTTACCTTCATGAGGGACACTTTGAGAACTTCAGCAGCATTTAAGTACTAAGAAAAAAAGAAAAAGGCGATGGCGGTCCCGCGTTTTCCGGGACTGCCTGCCATCTTTTTTTGTATCTTGTCCGACTTGACAAAATGTCCCGGAAGAGTTAATTTATTTTTTAATATTAAATATCTAAGGAAGAGGTGAGGATATGGAACAGGCAGAAATTCAGGATGAAATATTTGCCTATCTGGAGAAAATGAAGGGCAAAAAGAAACTGAAAGAAAAAGATGTAATCAAGAAAATCATGGCTGATCATGAAGAACTGGATAAAGACACCGTCAGGACTGCCCTAAGGGAAATGATCAATGTTGGAAGGGTCATGTATGCCTATGGCGGCGGCGCAAGTTCTGTGGAAATCCCGAGTCAAGAGTACCTCAAGGAAAAAGGATTAATATAAAAACAGTCAGGAACCAGGATCCAGGTTCAATAAACCGGAAACTGGTCCCTGGTTTCTGACAAAAAATATTAAGTCTTACTGCTTCAATCCCCTCTATATGCGTAATAAATCAATTCCAAGGATAGTTGTCTCGGGCCTGAGGGGGGGGAGCGGCAAGACTGTCCTTTCTTTATCGCTTGTTGCGTTACTGCGAAAAAAAGGCTCAAAAATAATACCTTTCAAAAAAGGCCCGGATTATATTGATGCCGGCTGGCTGGCCAGGGCTTCCGGTGTCCCCTGCTATAATTTGGACCTCTTTATGATGTCCCCTGAACAGGCGGTTGAATCATTTATGGCGCATTCATCTGGTTCGCACATAGCGGTAATTGAGGGCA
>JAUVPO010000224.1 GCA_030598625.1 Deferribacteres bacterium
CAATGGCGGACTCGGTGCAGGAGGTTTTTGAACTTGAGGACGACCAGATAGAGCCCGCGCCGGAGATCGGGACGAGGCTTAAGACCGAGTTCATAAAAGGAATGGGAAAACGTGATGATTCGTTCATCATCATCCTTGACATCGACAAGGTGTTTTCCTCGGAGGAAGTCGCAATGGTACAGGAGGTATGCCCGATAAAAGAGAAGAATGACAAGCAGTAAAGATACGGTATGATTTGAAACATAAATAAAAGATGGTCACTTGCAGCTTTACTGAAGGTTGATCATTTTTCTTCCATACAGTCCCCTACGCCTTAAGCGGAGGGGACTGTATCCTTTTTGAGAAAAATAAACTTTTCATGTCTTATCTATTAATAATAAATTCAGCGAAAATGTCCATTCTTGTTTTATTCGAAAGGAGTTTACTGTCATTCAGGGCGATACCGGGATGTGAACCAGCGCCGCCACCGGGGCAGGCGTTTACGCAGGGTCGCCAGGATGTCCGGCAAGACGGCCTCGGCGGCCTTTTCACCGGCGCGTATGATTGCCTCGGCGTCGTTGAACGCATGCCACTCATAATTAAGGTCCGGCATGTCAATTATCGCATCCGCTTCGCGCAGGTGCATGTTACGCAGGGTCTTGCAGGTGATCTGGTCGGAGCGCATCCATATTTCGACGCCTGTGCGCAATGGCTCACTCAGGGCCGGGAGGGGGGAAACGTCAATGGCGATCACAAAATTGGCCCCGATCGTCCGGGTCTCCAATACCGGCACTAAGGAAACAATGGCGCCGTCTACCAGCTGCATGCCGTCATAGGATACAGGCGGGAATATCCCCGGAATGGCGGAAGATGCCTGGGTGGCCGTGGAGATGGGCCCCTCCCGGAAAAAGTAAGCCTTGCCCAGCATCAGGTCCGCGGCCACGGCGCCGAAAGGAATGGGCAAGTCCTCGATGTCTCCGGCGGGCAAAAGCAGGGACAGCATGACTTTTACTTTTTCTTCGGCAATTATATGGTCCTTGGAGAGCACTGAGGTCAGCAGGTAGATGCGGGAAAGCTGTTCCATGGTCCTGTTTAAATTGCGTTTGAAAAGCGCAGGTGTTTCTTCTTCCTTTTTCTGGAACTTGGCGAGTCCCAGCTCGTCCATTTTCGGATCTTGCAGCTGGTCGAGGACCTGTTCTTCCGTCATGACGGCGTTTTGATAATGACAGTACAGGGCGCCTATGATCGAACCCATGGAAGTGCCGACCACGAATTCCGGCGCAATGCCGGCTGCTTCGAGCACTTTTAACGCCCCGATATGTGCCAACCCACGGGCGCCGCCCCCTCCCATGGCAAAGCCGATCCGCAGTCTCCCATTATTTCTTTTGCATGTTGTTGTCATGGCAGACCCCCTGATGTATACGGGATTATAACTTTTTTGTCGCTATCGGGCAACGGCATTACTCTAATTGTCATTTTATCAGGTTGAAAAAGTCCTCCGGCTATGAAGGGTGGCAGGGCAGGTTACTTGACATGCTGAGTATTATGAGGTTATAAAATATAATCAGGTCAAGTAAATATCCTTCCTGAAATAGAAGAAAATAATAAAAACAAGGAGATAGAGCAATATATGGGAAACAGGAATAAAACGGATATTGAAATTGATGAAGATATAAAAAAAAATACGACAAAATGTAAAAAGGACTTTAAATGTATAAGGGACAACAATTATGAGCTTTGCAAGGTTATTGAATCCGTTCGTGATAACGTCCTTTTCATTGAATGTCTGGAAATGCAGCCTTGCAGTTACAAAACAGTTTTTGGATATTCTTCATATATATGCAGTTGTCCTACAAGAAAGGAAATATACAGAAGGTACAAATTTTAGGGGTCTTGTTTATACTGTTTTCTCTTCTATATCATATTTTGTTATCTTATATCCTATCTGTCTGGGAGTAATACCAAGAAGTCTTGCTGCCTTTGCCTGGATCCATCCTGTTTTTTCAAGCGCATCGATGATATTTACCTTTTCAATTTCTTTGACATTAGCTGTTAATGACGCTGATTTCCCGGAGCTTTTTAAACGACGAATGCTCAGGGAAACAGGCAGGTCTGATGCAGTGACCCTGTCCGAACCGGACATAATGACCAGTCTTTCAATGGTGTTTTCAAGTTCCCTGACATTGCCTGGCCAATTATAATTCAACAAAATCTGCAACACATTTTTATCCAGAACAACGAGGCGATTGTTTTCCCGATTGAATTTTTCCAGGAAGTAATCTATTAAAATGGGAATGTCCTCTTCCCTTTCCCTCATGGGGGGCAGAAAAAGCGGTATTACATTTAACCTGTAATACAGGTCTTCCCGGAATTTCCCCTGCGATAACAGGTTCTCCAGGTCCCGGCTTGTTGCCGTAACTATTCTGACGTCGGTTTTGATCGTTTTTTCACTTCCAACACGTTCGAACTCTCTTTCCTGCAGCACACGCAGTATTTTCGGCTGAAGTGTTATTGGAAGATCGCCCACTTCATCGAGAAATATTGTCCCCTTATCGGCAAGTTCGAACTTGCCTTTCCGTAAAGATACGGCGCCTGTAAACGAGCCTTTTTCATGGCCGAAGAGCTCGGACTCCAGCAGACCCTCCGGAATCGATGCGCAGTTGAATTTAACGAACGGCCCCGCGTTTCTCGGACTCATGTAATGAATCGCCTTTGCGATGAGTTCTTTCCCCGTTCCGCTTTCACCGCGCAAAAGTACGGTAGCCTTTGAAGGGGCGACACGGTGGACCGCCTCGAACACTTCCTGCATCCTGTCTGATTGACCGATAACATTTTCTATTCTATATCTTGCCTTTAATTCCCTCTTGAGATTTTCCTTTTCTTTTTCAACTTCTTCGTAACTTTCCCATAACTTTATGAACTGGGCTATTAATGAAGCAACGATCCTTAAAACCCTGAGGTCGTCATCCACGTTTCCCTGTTTTTTCGAGTAAATCCTGTCAACACTCAGCACCCCCAGGACTTCATTTTTAATCATTATGGGAACGCACAGGAATGAGATCCCGTCTTTTTCAGGTCTTGAACCTGTCTTGTTGAGGAACAGCGGTTCCTTACCTATATTTGGAATGACCATTGGAATTTTTTTCTCAAGGACCCGGCCGACAATCCCTTCTCCTATACGGTATTTCCCCTTTCCAATATTCTTCTTTGTAAGGCCGTGTGCCGCGACAATACGCAGTTCCCGTGATAAGGGCTCAAGAAGGAAGACACATCCTCTCTGCATTTCAAGAAGGCTGCCGAGGGTTGACATTACCGACAGGAGGTTCCTTTCAAGGGCAAACGATGTGGTCAGGACCTTGCTGACCTCCAGGATGGCGGTCAGTTCTCTATTTTTGTGTACTACACGGTCCTTTTTTTGTTTTTTTTTTGCGCCGGATTCCATAAACTAAAAAGCAAATACCGAATTAAATAAGGTCATACATTGTTCTGTAAGTGTATGTCATGGTGCTCGGAAATAATTAAAATAGAAGGTGTAATATACGACCAGGTTAATGTATGACTAATACTAACATCAAGGTCGGTTTTATATCAATACCGGATAGGAGTAATATATAAAAATATGTTTGCACGCCTGAAACAGTCATTGTCGGTCTGGCTCATAAAAAAAG
>JAUVPO010000188.1 GCA_030598625.1 Deferribacteres bacterium
CTTTTTTTATGAGCCAGACCGACAATGACTGTTTCAGGCGTGCAAACATATTTTTATATATTACTCCTATCCGGTATTGATATAAAACCGACCTTGATGTTAGTATTAGTCATACATTAACCTGGTCATATATTACACCTTCTATTTTAATTAGAGTCTGTTTATTAACTTGACAAATGAGCCGTCATTCCCGCAGTCTGTTGAGCGGGAATCCAGTATTTTAAATAGGTTCTGGATGCCCGATTACAGACTTCGGGCATGACAATAATAAAAAATAGCAGTTTATAAACAGACACTATTTAATCAATAATTCATTTTACAAATACTGTAAATGCAAATATTGACTTTTGCGATCAATATAATTTGACGCTATCCTGAACAATAATTATTTATATGTCTTTGAAGGTAAATTGAAGGATGGAGATTATTTGGTTGTTATCCGCCTTCGGCTATTCTTTCTTCTTCTTCCTTACGTGTCTTGCATTCTATGCAATAAGTTGTAACGGGTCTTGCCTCGAGGCGTTTTGTGCCGATCTCATTTCCGCATTCTTCACAGATTCCGTATGGACCGTTGTCAATGCGTTCTATAGTCTCATCTATCTTTTTTAAAAGCATGCGCTCCCTGTCTCTCAGCCTTAATATAAAGTTTCTGTCTGTCTCTGCGGAAGCCTGATCTCCCATATCAGGGAAATTAAGTTCTGCTGGAAGTGAGTTAAGCGTCTCTTCAGCTTCTTTTAACAATGTCCCTCTTTGCGCCAGAAGATTTTGCTTTATCTCGTGTATGACTTTTTCCCTTTGAGTCATTGAAGTAGGTTTTTTTGTCTTTGAGGTTTTCTTTTTTATAACCGCGGCAGGTTTCTTGTTTTGTGACGCTGCGGTCTTTTTAGCCGGTTTTTTTGACTCGGACACAGTAGTTTTCTTGCCCTTTTTTGATACCACTGCTTTCTTGACATTCACTTTTTTTGATGTTGTTTTCTTTGTCATTATTTATCCTCGGCAATAATTGTTTAATTTTAAATAAACCATAAATTAACAGATTTATATCCCCTAAGTCAAATCGTTTTTCACCATGCCTGACAGCTTGACAAAGCCCTTTTATTTACATTAACTTATCCGGATAAAAGCATCCCGAAAATTATTAATTATATAATTGTTTAATGTTATTCGGCATTTATTTGAAATTCTTTAAAGAAATAATTTTTTCCTTGAATCATTGACCTCTTTAATCCTTGAAGCCTTTTGTATGAATTCAATAAGCGTCAGCTTTTATATAATAACTATAACAGTTTATCAAAATTGGAGGTAACCGGCTATGATTCTTGGTGTGAATGTTGATCATGTTGCGACTGTCAGAGAGGCAAGGGGAGAGACGGAGCCTGATCCCGTGGTTGCGGCTGACCTGGCTGTTCGCGGGGGAGCTGACGGGATTACCGTTCATCTCAGAGAAGACAGAAGACATGCGCAGGACAGAGACTTAATAACATTACGGCGCAAAATGTCGGTTGAACTCAACCTCGAAATGGCCGCTACGAATGAAATGATAGCTATAGCGTTAAAAGTCAAACCTGATCTGGTGACGCTTGTTCCTGAAAAAAGGGCGGAGCTGACAACTGAAGGCGGTCTTAATTTAAAAAAATACAGGAAAAAATTAAAGAGTGCAATCGATGCGATCCAGGGCAAGGGTATTCCCGTAAGTCTTTTTATTAATCCTTCAGTGACTGACGTAGAGGTTTCAAAAGAAATCGGAGCCAGCATGGTTGAGATACATACAGGGCTTTACGCTAATGCCGGAGGTAAAAAGCAAACGGAAGAACTGAAAAGGGTCAGGAGCGCGATAAAAAAAGGAGTTGATATAGGGCTGCTGGTCAACGCGGGACATGGATTAAACTATGTAAATGTCAAAAAAATCGCGTCGATCAAAGGAATAAGAGGCTTATACATCGGCCACGGCATTATAGCTCGTGCCGTTTATGACGGAATGCAGAAAGCTGTCAGGGAAATGAAACGGCTGATAAAGGGAAGCTGTAAATGAGCCGTCATTCCCGCAGTCTGTTGAGCGGGAATCCAGTTCATCTAAATGGTTCCCCGCTTTTGCGGGGACAAGCCTGGATGCCCGATTACAGACTTCGAGCATGACAAAAATAAGAAAGAGCAATTTATAACCAGACGCTATTGAATCGGATAACGGAGGACGTTTTTAGAAAGATGATATACGGAATCGGAATAGACATTGTAAAGATTCAGCGTATGAAAGACGCTTCAGAAAAATGGGGCAGGAAATTTATCGAGAAGATTTTAACGGAAAATGAAATAGAATATTGTTTTGATAAAAAGGAGCCTTATCCTTCTTTAGCGGTGAGATTCGCAGCAAAGGAAGCCCTTATTAAAGCCATAGGCTCGGAGATAGCGGTTAACATGAAAGACATAGAAATTATCAATACTGAAAACGGCAGGCCCTTGATTAAGGTCAGCGGCAAGCTTAAGGTTTTTTTTGAAGAGAAGAAAATAAAGCACTGTCATCTGTCGCTCAGTCACGAGAAGGAATATGGCACTGCGTGTGTCGTGCTTGAGACGTGAGAAAATAGTATGGGGTCGGGAGAGATGAAGATAACACCATGCTGAAAACGGCAACCGCGAAGGAGATGCAGGAGATAGACCGGGTCACCATTGAAAAGTATGGTATTGCCGGTACTGTTTTGATGGAAAGGGCAGGGCTTGCCGTAGTGTCCCGGGTAAATGAATTGTTCTTTCGGAACACGGATAGAAGAAAAGTCGTTGTCCTTGCCGGCAGCGGGAATAACGGAGGGGATGGGTTTGTAATTGCAAGAATTTTACACAATCAGGGAAAAGACGTTGAAGTTTATTTGACGACCGGACAGGAGAATTTAAAGGGTGATGCGAAGGTAAATTATATTGCCGCAAAAAAGTTCGGTGTAAAAATGTATCCCGCCAGGAAATTTCCTGGTTCACGATTTCCCAATACTGTTATTGTTGATGCCCTCCTTGGAACGGGATTAAGCAAAGATGTGCGAGCGCCTCTTTCCGATCTAATAGAAAAAGCGGGCAAATTGTCTTCCCCGGTTGTTTCCGTAGATATACCATCAGGCATTGCCTCTGATACGGGTCAAATAATGGGATGTGCGGTCAAGGCTCAATATACGGTCACCTTCGGTCTTCCTAAAAGAGGGCATTTGCTTTATCCGGGGGCCGACTATACGGGACAACTGTTTATTGAGGATATCGGCTTTCCCCGGAAGTAGCTTAATTCCGGAAAAATAAAAATCAATTTGATTGAAAAAAGCGATATAGCCTCTTTAATGCCCGCAAGGCCTGAATATTCCCATAAGGGAACATACGGGCATGTGCTGATAGTAGCCGGTTCAAAAGGGAAGACCGGAGCGGCGTTGATGGCTGCAAAGGCATGTCTGAGGTCAGGCGCCGGGCTTGTAACTATCGGCATACCCGAATCACTGGTCAATGCGTTTCAATCAAGGGTCACTGAGGAGATGATACTGCCTCTTCCTGATAAAGGGGACGGTACGCTTTCGTTTAAATCCGCTGATAAAATTCTGGGTTTTCTCAACAAAAAAGCAAATGTCCTTGCAATAGGGCCGGGGCTTTCAGTTGATGATGAAATATCAGAACTTGTAAGCCTGCTTATTACTGAATCCGGAGTTCCGGCTGTTATAGACGCGGACGGATTAAATGCGATAGCTAACAGGACCGGTATATTGAAAAAGGGCAGGTCGCCGGTTATTCTCACCCCTCATCCGGGGGAAATGTTGAGACTGTCGGGGAGGCGAAGGGGGATTGGAGCGGGTGCAAATAACGTTGATCGCGACAGGATAAATACCGCCGTATCTTTTGCCAAAGAAATGAAAACATATCTTGTACTCAAAGGAGTTCCGACCGTGACGGCGACACCGGATGGAAAGGCCTTTGTAAATTCAACCGGCAATCCCGGAATGGCGACTGCCGGTACCGGAGATGTGCTTACCGGTATGATCGCATCCTTACTTGCACAAAGATTAAATCCACAAAATGCCTCAATACTCGGTGTTTATATACACGGCCTGATCGGAGATGCCGTTGCCGGACGGAAAGGGCGGCGCTCATTGATAGCGTCGGATATTATCAGGGCAATGCCGGGGGCTTTTAAGACATGGGAACAGTTATAAAGCCTCTGAATATCGACTCATCAAATATCAGGGCTTTTTTTACTACC
>JAUVPO010000208.1 GCA_030598625.1 Deferribacteres bacterium
AAAGACATATCCAAAGAATCCGCTATGGCAAAGTTGTTTGCAACGGATGTGGCCATGAAGGTCACAGTTGACGCGGTGCAGGTCATGGGAGGATCGGGATATATGAGGGAATACCCGGTTGAAAAGATGATGCGTGACGCAAAGATACTGCAGATTTATGAAGGCACGAACCAGATACAGAGAAACGTCATAGGACAGGCATTAATAAAGGAAACCGCAAAGAAGAAAAAATAGAATTCGGTGCTGTTCCCCGCAGTTCCCATTGGAAAAGCCTTCTTTACCTATCTAAAGTCAATATCGTATAATATCTACCTGATTTTGGCCTGTAATTTTCTCTATTAAAATTTCAGGAGGTTATGTGAATATTATTGTTTGTATAAAACAGGTGCCGGATACGGCGGAGATAAAGATCAACCCGGAGACGAATACCCTGATGAGAGAGGGCGTTCCGAGTATTATCAATCCCTTTGATCTGCACGCCCTTGAGGCGGGTATTGAATTAAGGGAACGGCACGGGGGAAAGGTCACGGTCCTGACTATGGGGCCGCCGCAGGCGGAAAGTTCATTAAAGGAGGCCATTTCCATGGGAGCTGATGAAGCTGTGCTCCTATCAGACAGGGCCTTTGCCGGTTCAGATACGTGGGCGACATCATATACGCTCGCAATGGCAATTAAAAAGATAGGGGCTGATATTGTTTTTTGCGGCAAACAGGCGATAGACGGAGATACCGCGCAGGTAGGTCCCGAGACAGCGGAATTCCTGAATATCCCTCACATTTCCTATATCAGGAAAATAGAAGAAGTAAAGGAAAATACCATAAGGGTCCAGAGGATGATGGATGAAGGGTATGATGTTGTTGAGTCTCCTCTGCCTGTATTGCTTACGGTTGTAAGAGAATTGAATCAGCCCAGGATGCCTTCATTAAAAGGCAAGATGGCTGCAAAGAAGGCTGAAGTAAAAACGATGGGGATGGCGGATATCGGGGCCGACGAGGAATGCCTCGGGCTTAAAGGCTCGCCGACACAGGTAAAGAGTATCTTTGCCCCGGAAGTTAATGCGGATAAAATGATGATTGAAGGGACACCGGGAGAACAGGTGGATAATTTAATACGGGAGTTGAGGAACATCAAATGCCTATAATTATTAATCCTGATAAATGTACAGGATGTGAGACCTGTCTGGATTCCTGCCCGTTTGACGCCATTGAACTGAAAGACGGGAAGGCGTATATAAACGAATACTGCAATGCGTGCGCGGCCTGCCTGTCGGTCTGTTCTGAAGGCGCGATAATCAGCACTGAATCCGGAGCGCAGACAAAAGAACGCAAACAGTTAATTGAAGATTATAAAGATGTGCTTGTCTTTGCCGAACAGAGAGAAGGAAAGCTTGCGCCCGTTTCTTATGAACTCCTCGGCGCAGGCAGAAGACTGGCGGATGAACTCGGGACGGGACTTCTGGCGGCGCTTTTGGGCGCTGATGAATCAGAGGCAATGGAACTTGTAAAATGGGGAGCAGATAAGGTATTGCTGTGCAGCGACCCCGTTCTTGAGAAGTTCAATGACGACGTCTATAGTGAAGTTCTTGCAAAAATCATTAATGAATATAAACCGTCAATTGTTCTTGCAGGGGCGACCCCGATCGGCAGATCGTTTATACCGAGGGTGGCTGCAAGGCTCAGGACGGGACTGACGGCGGACTGCACTTCGCTTGAGATAGATAAGGACACGAAGAATCTCCTTCAGATAAGACCGGCATTCGGCGGGAATATAATGGCTACAATTTTATGCCCTGATTACAGGCCCCAGATGGCGACCGTAAGACCGCGTGTGATGAAAAGAGGAGAATATGATGCAAATAGAACAGGAGAGATTATAAATGTAGACGTGGATAATCTGACTCCCGGGACAAAGGTAATAGAGTCCGTCAAGGAAGTCTCTGAGATCAGCGTTAATTTGCACGAGGCGGATATCATTGTATCCGGCGGAAGGGGCGTTGGAGGAGAAAAAGGGGTCAGGATGCTTGAAGAGCTTGCAATAGCGTTAGGAGGCGTTGTAGGCGCCTCAAGGGCGGCGATTGATGAAGGCTGGATTCCATACAGTCATCAGGTAGGACAGACAGGGAAAACAGTAAACCCCAAGGTATATATTGCCTGTGGAATCTCCGGCGCTGTCCAGCATCTTGTGGGTATGCAGTCTTCGGACATTATCATCGCGATAAACAAAAATCCTGAAGCCCCGATTTTTAATGTGGCGACTTACGGCATTGTGGGCGACCTGTTTGAGATAGTGCCGATGTTGACCAAAAAGATAAAGGAGATAAAAGGGACATAAATGAAGATAGCCTTTGTTTTCCCCGGACAGGGTTCGCAGTATGTCGGCATGGGGAAAGACCTCTATGAGAATTTTGATGAGGTTAAAGACATATATAAAGCAGCGTCCGAAGCATTGGGATACGATATTGCCGGCCTCAGTTTTAACGGCCCACAGGAAGAACTCAACAAGACATACAGAACACAGCCCGGCCTTTTGACTGCAAGTTATGCCGCGTTTAAAGTGCTGACTTCAAAAGGCTTAACTCCTTCTTATATGGCCGGTCATAGTCTTGGAGAATACTCCGCGATTACCGCGTCAGGGGCAATCTCATTCAGGGATGCCGCTATTCTCACGGAAAAAAGAGGACGGTTCATGCAGGATGCCGTGCCGGAAGGCAAGGGTTTAATGGCCGCTGTTCTGGGTCTTGACAGGGAAACAATAAATAAAATCTGCGGTTTGGTCAATTCAGGCTATGTTGCTCCCGCGAATTATAACTGTCCCGGTCAGATAGTCATTGCCGGAGAAAAAGCCGCTGTTGAAGAGGCTGTAAAGCTTGCTCAGGATGCGGGGGCGAAAAGGGCCGTGTTATTGGCCGTATCAGTCCCTTCCCATTGCAGGCTTATGGAAGGCGCATCAAATAAGCTCTCGGAACTGCTTGAAGGGATTGAACTGAAATCTCCTGAAATACCTGTTGTTAATAATGCGGACGCCGCTTTTTTGAAAGACGCGGATTCAATTAAGGATTCCTTAGTGCGTCAGCTCAACAGTCCTCTTTTATGGGAAGATTCTATAAGGCTTATGGTTGAAAGCGGGGTAGACACTGTCATAGAAGTCGGTCCCAAAAAAGTCCTCGCGGGTCTTATAAAAAGAATAGACGGGACTGTGAAAATATATAATGTTGAAGATACAAAGACTCTTGAAGATACGTTGAAGGTGTTGTCTTAAATGGGGCTCTGCCCCAAGCCCCGGTTACTTTTTTTTGAACGCACGAAAACAAAGTAACCAAAAAAAATGCGCCCCAACGATTGTTTCTAAACGGGCTGCTTCAGGCCTGCCCGCTAAATTAAAATAGCCGCTCCGCTTCTCATTTTAATTCTTAACCCGTTCAGTCCCGAACCATCCCTAAAACAATCAAAGGGGATAAAAAGAAAAAAAGAATATAAAAAATACATTAATGTAAATGTTATTAAAGTCCCCCCCTTTAGAAAAGGGGGGTTAGGGGGGATTTGAATTTTCCTTTCAGCAATTTCAGGTTTTTGGGGTGCTGAGGGAAAAGAAAGTAACTCCGCCGGAAGGGCATTTTTTTTATTTGAAAAAACCATAAATTTGCTTGACCGGTAAATATAAAAGGGTATATACTTTTTTGGAAAAGGTTGCGGGACTCCGGAAATTCCGACAGTACGGGATTTCTTATTAAGCGGCTCCAGAAATAATAATAAATCGAAAAAAAGACTGTCGTCTATTAATTGCTATCATAAAAGGAAGATCATGCCGCTATACAAATACGTAAATGCCAGAAATTTGAAGCACATTCTGGTTGGCAAGATACGATTTACGCAACCCAGAGCTT
>JAUVPO010000137.1 GCA_030598625.1 Deferribacteres bacterium
GCTTGGCCGCCCTTTCGAGGAGCCTCGAATGGAGATAGAAAACGTCTCCGGGGAACGCCTCACGACCGGGAGGACGTCTGAGCAGCAGTGAAAGCTGCCTGTATGCAGTAGCCTGTTTACTCAGGTCAGCATATACTATCAATGCGTGTTTGCCGCTGTCCCTGAAATATTCTCCCATTGAACATCCTGTATAGGGAGCGATGTACTGAAGCGGCGCGGGCTCACTCGCTGTTGCGGAAACAATAATTGTGTGTTCAAGTGCTCCTTCTTCTTCGAGCTTTTTGGCAACGCGGACAACATTGGAACGCTTCTGCCCGATAGCAACATATATACATACAACGTCGCCGCCTTTCTGGTTAATAATGGCGTCGATACCAATCGCTGTTTTACCGACCTGACGGTCACCGATGATGAGCTCCCTCTGTCCTCTTCCAACGGGAATCATTGCGTCAACTGACTTGAGACCCGTCTGGAGAGGCTCACGAACAGGCTGCCTGTCAATGATACCGGGGGCAACAACATCAACTATTCTGTTTTCTTTAGAGGCAACCGGGCCCTTTCCGTCAATTGGCTGACCTATAGCGTTAACAACTCTTCCGAGCAATGCTTCCCCGACAGGCACAGACATGATTTTTCCTGTACGTTTTACAATATCGCCTTCCTTGATAAGAGTGTCCTCGCCAAAAAGAACGGCGCCGACAGAGTCTTCCTCAAGGTTAAGAGCCATACCGAATACTTCATTCGGGAACTCCAGAAGCTCCGATGCCATACATTTATCAAGACCGTAAATTCGCGCGATACCGTCACCGACCTTGACAACCGTCCCGACTTCACTTACGTCAACACGTTTTTCAAAATCGGTAATCTGCTTTTTTATAAGCTCACTTATTTCCTCAGCTTTAAGTTCTGATACGTCCATTAAATCACCCCCGAATAGAGTTGAAAGTTAAGAGTGCAGAGTTGAGAGTTAAATAAAGAATTCCTTCCGACCCTTAACTTTTCACTCTTAACTTGTTTTTATCTCATTAACTCCGCCTTTAAAAGACGGAGTTGACCTTTTACACTGCTGTCAAAGATGGTGCTTCCAACTTTTACTATAAATCCACCGAGCAGGGATTCGTCTATCTGGTTCTCGATTGCAACTTCCCGGTCTGTCATCTGTTTTAAAGCGCTCTTCAGCCGTTCGGTATACTGCTCATCAAGGGCAACTGATGAAACCACGACCGCTGTTGCCTTTTTCTGTTTATCATTATAAGCATCTATTGAAGTTGCTATTATCTCTTTCATGGCAGAAAGATGTCCCTGTATAATAATAATCTTCAGGAACTTCTCGGTGTTGGAATTGAACTTCAAGGAAGGAGCAAGCGCGTTATAGGCCTTTTCTTTTTCGCCCTCGTTGAAAATTTGACCGGCAAACAAAAGCTTAAGCTGTCTGTTTGCATCAACAAGCTTGGAAAAAGCCTTAAATTCCTCAACAACCCTGGGAATTTCAGTAATCTGGATACTGTTGATCATTGCCCTGCTGTATTTTTTTGCAATCTGGTTTTTGTTCAATTTTTGTCCTCAAGTCTTTTAATGTAGTCACCTATAAGGGCTTCCTGTTCTCTCTTGCCGAGTTTCTCCTTTATCTGCTTCTCCGCAAGTTCAAGCGCCATAAGCGCAGCATCTGACTTTATTGTCTCTTTTGCCTTTTGCAATTCAAAATCAATATTCGCCTTTGCCTGCTCAATTATACGTTCTTTCAAACGCTCTCCTTCCACAATAAGCGCCTCCTTCTCTTTTTCTCCCGACTTTCGCGCCGCGTTAACTATCTGCTCTACTTCAGTGTCCGTGTTCTTAAACCTTTCCTTTACTTCATCGAGTGTCTTTTGAGCGAGTTGTCTTGCCTCACTTGCTTCCTTGAGAGATTTTTCGATCAATGCAGTGCGGTTCCTGAAAAATTCACCAAAAGGCTTACGGGTGAAAAATACAAGAATAAACATAAGGACGGAAAAATTAACGACCGGCCAGAGCCAGTCCCTCCATGTGAAGTGCGTTTCTCCGTGCCCCCCTCCTCCCGAAGCAAAGGCAGCGGAAGCAAAAAACAGGCTTAAGCCTGCGACTGTTATCATTATCTGAAACTTGCAATCTGTAATCTGAAATTGTCTTTTCATGCCTTTACCAGTTTCTCAACAATCTGTTTTGCAAACGTTTCTATATTTGATTTTAAAGATGCCCTTGCTTTATCAACGGCTGTATCAAGGTCCGCTTTTGCCTTCCTGTTTATTTCCACTGCCTCATTCTGGGCTGAATCAAGGGTCTGTTTTTGATTATCCAGCCCTTCGTTGCTGAATTTTTCGAAAACGGTTTTTGCCTGACCCCGGGCATCCAACAATTTTTCATCAATCCGGGCGATAATATCGTCCTTTTCCCCATCCATTGCCCTGGCAGAATCCAGGGCCCCCTTGGTGCTGTCTTCTCTTTCCTTGAAAAGGCGTAGAAAGGGTTTGAATAAAATATAATACAACGCGATGAAAAGTATGCTAAAATTGGCAAGCTGCCAAAAAAAGTATTGATTGATGTCTAACATTCAATAATCTCCCCGGCGTAAGAATTTAAAATATTATTGAAGAATAACATGAGACAAAGTTGTGAAAAAATTAACATAGCAGGGGGGTTTTGTCAATAAAGCAATACTTATATTTATTAAATTTATAAAACCTTGGGGGGAAACATGGGGCTGGGCCATTTGATATTGTCATACAAAAGCGTATAAAACATAACTTAAAACGCCCCATTTTGACTTTTTTAAGAACTTTCCTTTAAACTTCATTTAGCTATGAGCGGTGATACGGTATTAACACTTATTCTGAAAGCGGGCCCGGTTGTAAAGTTTGTGCTTTTTATATTGTTGTTTCTTTCAGTGTTTTCATGGTCTATCATATTTTATAAATACAGATTGTTTTCAAAGGTTGAAAAAGAGTCCGGGGAATTCCATCAGGTGTTCCTGAAAAGCAGACACTGGGACACACTTTATCAATCCACAAAAAGGCTCCCGGCCAGTCCCCTTGCAAACCTGTTCAGGGCGGCATATTCCATTGAGGACTCAAACAAAGACGCTATCAGGGGCACTCTGAAGAGAATTGAGGCTGTGGAGGCTGTCCGCTTTGAGAGATACCTCACTTTTCTTGCAACAACCGGGTCAACCGCTCCCTTTATAGGCCTTTTCGGCACTGTATGGGGGATAATGAATTCATTCATGGGCATCGGGAGAATCGGAACTGCATCGCTTGCCGTTGTTGCTCCGGGTATAGCTGAAGCCCTGATAGCTACTGCCGCGGGTCTGGCCGCTGCGATTCCCGCTGTTGTGGCATATAACTATTATCTCAGCAGGTCCCGCAGGAATATAATAATAATGGAAGATTTTTCCCGGGAATTAATAGAATATTGTACGAGGACACATGGAGAGGCGCAGACAGGCTCTTTCTGAAATAAATGTAACCCCTTTTGTGGACGTTATGCTCGTCCTTCTTATCATCTTTATGGTAACGGCCCCCCTTCTTCAACAGGGAATAGACATAAATCTGCCTCAGGCAAAGGGCAAGGAATTATCTCCGGCCGAAAGGACCGTTATAACCATAAAAAAAGGCGGCAAGATATATTTGGACAGGAGCTCAGTGACAATTAAGACACTGAAACTGAAATTATCGAAAAAGCCCAATAAAGAAGTCTTTCTTAAGGCTGATAAAGATGTTCCTTATGGCGTTATTGTAATGGTTATGGGGGAATTGAGGGAAATCGGCATAGAAAAATTGGGGATGATAACTGAGCCAACAGCGCGCATTCAATGAAGCAATCCCTGAACATCGGGAAAGAGCCTGACTTTCAAAAGATTATAATTGCCTCAGCCGTCTTACATATATTATTTATCTCCCTTATAATTGTCCCAATTAAAACTAAGGAAAGAGAGTACAAGAGTTATTTTGTCAATATTGTCGGACCGGCTGAAATACAGAGAGCGAACAAGTCTCCGGCATTAGACAGCGGAAGAAAAGACAAAAGAAGGGCGGTTAAAGCAAAAAAGGCCCTTAAACAAAGGGTAAAGCCGAAATCAAAGGCGGACATATCGTTAGAGCCGACTAAACGAGTAGCTAAAGAGATCGAGAGATTGCGCGCCATAAAAGCCCTGTCAGAACGGAGAAATAAAAAGGGAGATGATGCGGCCCGTGAAATTGAGGTTATAAAAAAGAAGACATATGGGAATGTTTCAAGGGCCCCGGGCATTCCGGGCAGGGCGGCCTCGGCAGATTCGGATTCTTATTATGCGCGGGTTACCCAGCAGATATGGAGTGAGTGGATTTATCCTGATTTCGACTCAAAAGGGCTGGAAGTAGTAATATCAATTCAAATAGGCGTGGACGGGAAAGTTATCTCTCAGGAGATTGAAAAATCCTCGGGCAATTTACTCTTTGACCGTTCGGCAACGAAGGCCATATTAAAAGCCAGCCCACTGCCTCCTCCTCCTGTAGAGATGGAAATAGGCGTGAGGTTTTATCTATGAACACGGACCATAAATGTTCAATTAAGCAACTCCTCGTATTTTTTATCTGGACCGTAGTCGCTGTGCTATGGGTCAATCACCCCGCTGAAGCTAAAGTCTATATCGATATAACGGCCCCTGCCATAAGAAAACTGCCGGTATCAATAACCGCTAAAGGCAGTCCGAGGGCAAAAGAAATAAAATGGATTGTCAGGAATGACCTTGAAACAACCGGAATGTTTGAATTTATTGATCAGGACATACCGGGTGCGGAAATTACGGCAAAGATTGTTGTTGAACTGTCGGAAAGACTTAAGATCCTGCTGTCCGTCAACGATTTAATTGAAGACAGGGAAGTGCTCAGAAAGAGATTCGAGTCGCCCAAAAAAAATGTTCGCGCGGTGGCGCACATCATTTCAAATGATATATACAAAATGGCGACCGGGAAAAAAGGAATATTCAGGACAAAGATTTCCTATCTGGCAAATTCATCTTCGGGCAGAAAAGAGCTGAGCTTGATGGACTGGGATGGATACAGCTCCAGGAAAATAGTCTCAAAAGGATTGACCGCCAGTCACAGCTGGTCTAATGACGGACGCTATATTATCTATTCCGCAGCGAGAAACAGAAAGTGGAGAATTTATTTTCTGGATCTGGAACGTCATAGGGAGAAGGTGATGTTTTCATCAAAGGGGCTTAACCTGGTCGGAGGCGCGTCTGCTGAAGATATTATATCGTTCTCGTCATCAAGAGACGGCAGTCCTGAGATATACGTGATGAACATACACGGCAAGGGTCTTAAAAAGCTTACCAGATCTTTCGGCATTGATGTTTCGCCTGTTTTTTCCCCGGATGGCGGTAAAATCGCTTTTGTGTCGGACAGGGGAGGTTCTCCGCAGGTGTATACCATGGATTCAAAAGGACGCGGTATAAAAAGGCTTACTTTTGAGGGACCGTACAACACCTCGCCTTCGTGGTCGCCTGACGGTAAATGGGTCGCTTTTGTTGGAAGAAAAGATGGTAAAAATCAGATATTCATGGTACAATCTGTCGGAATGGAATTAAGGCAACTTACTTTTAGCGGTAATAATGAGGGACCGGCATTCTCTCCGGACGGA
>JAUVPO010000105.1 GCA_030598625.1 Deferribacteres bacterium
ACATAGGACAGATCGAATATCAACAGCCTTAAATCCGCTCCAAAACCTGGATAACCCTGATAAAGACCCGCGCTCACTGCCATTGAAATAAGCTTTTTATCAAAAAGCTGCAATCGCCCCCCAAAACGGAGCCTCTTTCCTATATCATCATCCTGATCATAATTATGCAGAAGATCCGCGTAGTCAAGGCCGATAAGCAAAGAGTGGAAAACAGGGATCTCAGGGCTAATGGCAAATCCGATATTTACTGTCATTGGAATTTCACCTGCATCACCAAAATCCATGCCCCCGATATTCATAAGTGATAACCCCACTGCGGGTTTGAGTAAAATCAATCTTGGGATATTGTAGATGATACCGGCATCAAACCCTATGGCGCTGTCGCTCTTTCTCTGGTCATCCATAATATCTTCCTCAATATATTCATCCAGACTGTCCTGATTTTCAATAATTTCCCTTGCGGTAAAAGTGTGTATAAGCGCTTCTCTGTAAAGATATTTTACTGAAGCGCCAATACAAAGCCCGTTTGACATCTCATAACTTAATCCTCCTATACCGCCATAGAACGCGTCAGCGTTTACTTCAAGCAAACCATTTGAGCCGAAACCCTGATGGGTCATCCCGTCAAGCCTCAGGGTCGCAAGTCCGCCAATAGCAAAAGCCACAGACCCGGTTTTTTTCCCCAGAGAAACAAATTCGGATAGTCCCAAATGCAAGTTGTCTCCCCTGTAATTTGCCAGCACATCATTTACAGCCCTTAACTCATCATCATCTGTCTCTCCGTCTCCGTCAACGTCTCCTGTATCCAATGCATCCTGCATCTCCTCCGCAAAGTCCTGAGAATTTCCATTCATCTCACCTGTGACACCCAGGACATTAACCTCCCATCCTTTGTCAACAGGCATATGTCCCAGACCGGCAGGGTTGTAAAAAAGTGTGTCCGTCCTGCCTCCAATTGCAACATACGCCCCGCCCATCCCCATTGCCCTTGGCGATTTATATAAATATGGGTATTCGCCCGAAGCTGTTTCTCCTGACGCAGGGGAGAGAAAAAAAACAAGCAAGACCAAAACAGTAATCGACATTCTTTTATACATATTCCCCCCCATTAAAGCTGCGTTGTAATATAATTTGCTATTTCGTCGGACGAACAGGCGTCACCGCCGCAGGCGTCATTTATTATGTCCTGCACAGAGTCCGATATCTCATTACCTGTATCAAAAGAATTGTTCAGAGACTGGACACCATCTGAAATAGCATCGTCAAATGCAGATACGAGATCAAGCGGCGTTCCATTGATCTCAACAGGACAGGGCCAGGTACGTGCAGGGTCAGGAGACTCTTCCTGGCAGGTTTCAGATGTTACGACCGCTACCCTGTAGTTCCCGCCCGAATCGTAATGAAGTTTCTTGTAATCCGCGGGACACGAAGCAGTAGGACCCCCTGCAATTGTTACGGTTATCCCTCTATATGTTCCGGATTTATTCAGGATGTTTATATCAGTGGGTGTTAGAACATATGCCGCATCAGTACACGCCTGTCCTGCTGCAGCAAGCAGGGCACAAGCGACCACATCCGCATCGTCTTTCGTGCCATTGCCATTGATATCACAGTCAGACAATTCGCCGTCACCGTCAAAATCAATAACAAGTTTAATAAGCGCCAGACTTTTTACGGTTCTTACGAGTGCCAAATAAAATTGTGCATCCTTGTATGAATTGTCCGAGGAAGAAATTTTATCATATTCATTTGCAGAATTATCAAGATTGTTCAGATCATCCTCATCAACAGCAGTAATA
This sequence comes from Deferribacteres bacterium, assembly GCA_030598625.1. Taxonomy (GTDB): domain Bacteria; phylum Nitrospirota; class Thermodesulfovibrionia; order UBA6902; family UBA6902; genus JAUVPO01. Next base: position 1,800 of record JAUVPO010000105.1, read on the forward strand.
AGGGAACTCACATAGCCGCCAAGCGGACTGCTCTGGCCACTTGATTCGCTTAATCCGTTTATTACATCTTCAACATCAAATCCGGCCTTTCCGAAATATGCAGCCCCCATCTGAAGTTCATCAGCGCACGAAGAATTGAGCACGGAATCGTAGTTGCCATCATCAAGGTCAACAGAGACCTGGTATTTACACGCCTCAACAGAATCCTCGTCCGCCAATGATTCAAATAAATTACTGCCGCAACCGGACAGAAAAAGCAGTGATATGAAAATGAGTGAAACTGTTCTTTTTGTTTTCATTCCCATCCTCCTTTTAATTCAATAATAGGTCCTCTTACTAAATCACTCTGTTTGTTATCCTGAACTTTATTCACTGTTAACAGTCACCCAAACAGATATAATCCCGGTCAACACCACTACCTTTCCATTGAGCAAACTGCCTCATTATATCATTTCCGGGAAGATAAAAATATGCCGGGAAATTCATATAAAATACCATATGTTTAATTCAGGTTAGAGTAATTCTCTTGCATCTTACCCCTAAAATTCTGTATCCTGTATCATATATTCCAAACACATCGGGAGGTGGTCGACACATGTTAAGAAAAGTCAAAAAAGATGAGCTGTATTCCTGCTGTGAACCATCCGAGCTGCCGTTTAACACAACGAATGACATTTCCGCTTTAAAAGAAACCATCGGACAGAAAAGGGCGCTTAGCGCTGTGGAGTTCGGCCTGGGTATCAACAGCCATGGGTTTAACATATACATTCTCGGTGAAAGCGGCACGGGAAAATTGACCACCATCAGGACGATACTGGAAGAAAAAGCAAAAAAAGAACCTGTGCCGAACGACTGCTGCTATGTTTACAATTTCAAAAACAATGATGTTCCTCTCACACTAAGCCTGCCTCCGGGAACTGGCCTTACTTTTCAAAAAGATATGGACGAAATGATAACCATTCTGCGGCAGGAAATACCCAAGATATTTGAATCAAAAGAGTATGAAAAACAACGGACCAAGATACTTGAAGACTTCCAGCAAAAACAGAAAAGCTATTTCGCGGACATTGAAAAGGACGCAAAAGAAAAAGACTTTACCCTGAGGAAGACCGTCAGCGGACTCGTTCTTGTCCCCGTAAAGACAACGGGCGAAACATTAAGCGAGGAAGCATATGAAAACCTTGAGCCTAAGGTAAAAAAGAAAATAGAGGCCATAGGGAAAGTACTTCAGGAAAGACTCGATGACGCGATAAGGATCGTCAGAGAAGAAGAAAAGAAGATCAAGGATATTATGAAAGATCTTGAGAGGCAGGCTGCCCTCTCATCCGTCGGCCACAGGATAGCTGAACTAAAAAGCAAATACGAAAACAACGCCGGTGTCCTGAATTATCTTAAGGAGGTGGAAGAAGATATCCTTGAACATCTTGATGATTTCAAACCCCAGGAAGAACAGGCGCCTTCTCTTCCATTTATGAAACAGGTGAAATCAGAGCCGTCATTTATCAGGTATTCCGTGAATGTTTTCGTCAATAACCGCGAGTTAAAGGGAGTGCCTGTTGTAATCGAAAATAACCCGACCTATTACAATCTTTTTGGAAGGATCGAACATAAACTTCAATATGGGATGGCAATGACCGATTTTACCATGATAAAAGCCGGCTCTCTTCAGATGGCAAACGGCGGTTACCTGGTCATAGACGCCCTTGAGCTTCTTAAAAATATTTTTTCATATGACGCCCTGAAAAGAACAATAAAGGAAAAAGAGATAAAAACAGAAGACGTGTGGGAACAATACCGTTTGATTTCAACAGTTACCCTGAGACCCGCTCCCATCCCGTTTAACGTGAAAATTATATTAGTAGGCAGCCCTCGCCTTTATTACCTGCTGTATAGTCTCGACGAAGAATACAGGGAACTGTTTAAGGTAAAGGCTGATTATGAGAACCGCATGGACCGGAACACTGAAAACACGTTGAAATACGCGAATTTTGTGCGGACCAAATGTGATGAAAGAGGGCTGCAGGCATTTAACCGGGACGCAGTCGCAAAAGTCATTGAGTATGGATCTCGACTTGCCGAACACCAGAAAAAGCTGTCAGCCAAATTCAGTGAAATAGCAGACCTGCTCAGGGAAGCCGATTACTGGGCAAGACTCAGCAAGAACGACGTTGTGACAGCCGGAGATGTTGAAAAAGCTCTCCAGGAGAAAACATACCGTTCCAATAAAGTAGAGAAAAAAATACTCGAAGCGACCAAAGAAGGGACAATCCTCGTTGACACGGAGGGTGCCGTAACAGGTCAGATCAACGGACTCTGGGTGCTTGACCTTGGAGATTACAGGTTCGGCATGCCGTCGAGAATCACTGCCAGGAGTTACGCGGGACGGGCCGGGATTGTAAACATAGAGAGGGAAACCAAGCTGAGCGGGAAGATACACGAAAAGGCGATATTAATACTTACCGCTTATCTTGGCGGGAAATATGCAATAAAACATTCCCTCAGTCTGACCGCGTCCCTTACGTTCGAACAACTTTATGGGGAGATAGAAGGAGACAGCGCCACATGCGCCGAGTTATACGCCCTTTTAAGCAGCATAACAAATGTGCCATTAAAACAATCTTTTGCAATAACAGGCTCAATGAACCAGCATGGAGAAGTCCAACCCATAGGCGGAGTAAACGAAAAAATAGAGGGATTCTATGAAGTCTGCAAACTCAACGGTCTTAACAAAGAACACGGGGTAATTATTCCGCGAAGGAACCTTATAAATTTGATGTTAAAAAATGAGATCATTGAAGCTGTTTTAAAGAAAAAATTCAATATATACGCAATTGACAACATTGAAGACGGAATAAAAATCCTTACCGGCCTGCCTCCGGGAGAATTGAAACCTGACGGAACTTATCCGGAAAAAACATTCAATTTCCTGGTCGCCAAAAGACTGAAAGAACTGTCGGATGCCATGAAAGAGGAAAAAGAATCCGATGACAATAACAGGGACAAAAAAAAGAGCGGCAAAAAAGGCAAAAAACCTCGCAAACAAAAATAATATAAAGGATTCAAGTGTTGATTAATAATTAATCCTTATTTTATAACCCCGAACCATATTTGGCGTAATTGTCAAAGGAGTTATAATATCTCCAAATTTTCTTGTATGCCATCTATAATTTATTTTCATTATTTCCATTGGCATCTCTATGGTTAAGAAAACGGAAAAGATTCTCATACGAGGGGCAAACTGGATCGGGGATGCCGTCGTCACGGTACCTGCAATCCGGTCAATACGGCAGGCCTTTCCCAAAGCCTACATAAGTCTTCTTACAAGACCATGGGTTGCTGAAATCTTCAAAGAAGATCCGGCCATCAATGAAATTATTCTATACAACGAAAACTTTAAAGGTCTTGCAGGGAGGTTGAAACTCGCAAAAATATTGCGGCAGAAAAAATTTGACTCCGCGATACTTCTCCAGAACGCCTTTGACGCGGCATTAATTGCATGGCTGGCTAAAATTCCCGAAATAATCGGATATAAAAGGGACTGCAGAAGTTTCCTTCTGACAAAGGCAATCCCTGTAACAAAAGATGTCCTTGAACAGCACCAGGTTTATTATTACCTGAGACTTCTCGAGTCCGCCGGCATTAAGACAGCGAGAGCACAGCCTTATATATATATTAAAGACGAAGAAAGACAGTGGGCAAGGAATCTCCTATGCTCCTCCTTGCCCGGCCATCGACTACCGCTTATCGGCATTAATCCAGGGGCAACATACGGGTCTGCAAAAAGATGGCTGCCTGAAAGATTTGCTGAAGTGATAAAAAGAATTATTAACGAAATAAACGGGAGGGTCGTCATATTCGGAAGCCCGCCGGAGGTTGAGATTGCAAATGAAATCATGAAATCGGTCAGGTCTGCAAGTATGGATAAAGGATTACGGATTACGGACTACGGACAACGCATAGTGATGATGTCGGGGAAAACCAGTCTCAGAGAGCTTGCCGCGTTGATATCCGAATGTGACGCATTAATAACCAACGATTCCGGACCAATGCACATGGCTTCCGCACTTTTCATTCCGACGGTGGCAATCTTCGGTTCCACCAACAAGGAGACAACAGGGCCGTTCGGACAGGGCCATAAAATTATTACTAAAGGCCTTCCATGTTCTCCATGTATGAAAAGAGAATGCCCTGAAGGACACCTTGAATGTATGACTGAAATCACTGCTGATGAGGTATTTTCCGCATTAAAGGAAATGCCTCTTCAGGGAAAGGCTGTTTTTCTTGACAGGGACGGAACTGTAATAGAAGACAGGAATTATTTGAACAGTTTTGATGAACTGGTCATCTTTCCCGATGCAAAAGACAGTATGCAAAGATTAAGAGAACAGGGATTCAAGCTCATCGGCATAACAAACCAGTCGGGGATAGCAAGGAAAATTGTAGATGAAGATTTTATCATTAAATCAAACGCTTACCTCAAGGACAAACTGGGAATAGATGATTTCTTCTACTGTCCTCATCATCCTGACGAACATTGCCCGTGCAGAAAACCTGAACCGATGCTGGCGCTCATGGCAAAGATCAAACACGGGATAAATTTAAAGGCTTCCTATGTAATAGGGGACAAAGAGTCGGATGTCCTCCTCGCCAAAAAAGTCGGGGCAACAGGAATATTATTGTCACCGGACCTATTATCCGAAAATACAAGCGCATCTCACATTGCAAGGAATTTAAATGATGCAGTAGAGTGGATAGTAGAAAGAGAAAACATACCTGACTAAGCAGGCTGCTTTTATAATTCAGTCAAACTTAATTCCAAAAGTTTACCATCAATATTTATCATCTTTTTGTATCTGTCGTTGGCTTTATCAACCGCGTATGTGCGCAGGTACAAATGATGAGAACGTCCGGTGCTTTTTGTTGCAGTGTCGAAAATCAGTTTATTTTCTCCTTTATAGTGATACGGTTGCTCAATCCTTATGTCCTTTTTTATCGGCGACAGTATTACGTATGCATGCTCTTTCTTGTATTTAATGAGACTTAGCACTCTGCCAAGCATGTTATACTGCGTTTCGTTCCTGTCGC
>JAUVPO010000270.1 GCA_030598625.1 Deferribacteres bacterium
GTTACATTCGATGGTGATTGGAGTGATATAATCAAAGACGAAGACGCTGAATCAACAAAAGCCCTTAAGAGTGTGGTTTATGGAAATGATAAGTGGATTGCAGTGGGAATGAATGGCATAATAGGCACAATAGACATATCCACACATCCCTCTTCTACTATGTCTACTATTCCATCAGGCACAGATAAAAATCTTAATGCAATAGCCTTCAAGCCGTAAAAGACATGTTATGAGCGGAAAGTAAGAAAAGAGCAATAAATGATTTCTTAAAAAGGCAATGCCGGCGAGGGCATTGCCTTTTTGAATTTCAACTGGGCATTAAAAGCCTGTATAACCCTCTACGAGAATATCCTCGCCGAAATTCATTATCTGCGGGTCTTTTAACTTTAAGGCGCCCTTAAGCAGGGCAGGGGACTTTCCCCCGATTGAAGGGATTGAATCAACGCCTCCCAGTATTTTCGGCGCCATAAAGAACAGAACCTTGTCCACTATCCTGCCTGAAAGCGCCGAGGCGTTTATTGATGATCCTCCTTCAATCATTACACTTGTTATTTCAAGCCTGCCGAGTTCCTTCATGAGGTTTTTCAGGTCGACTTTGCCGGCCTTTTCTTTAACAGCCAATATGCTGGCCCCTCTCGCTTTCAGTAAACCGATTTTATTCTTATGAGCTGTTTTAGTTGTCGCAATGATTGTCCTGCCGTCATTGTGTTTAAGCGCCTTTGAGGCAACCGGTATCTGAAGACGGCTGTCAACAATTATCCTGTAAGGATTTTTACCTCCGCGAATTCTGCAATCAAGTGAAGGATTGTCTTTTTTGACAGTGCCGATTCCTACGAGGACCGCGTCGACCTCGTTTCTCAATTTATGGACATATTTTCTTGCTTCCTCGCCGGTTATCCATTTGGATTCACCCCTGGAAGTCGCTATTTTCCCGTCAAGGGTCTGTGCGATCTTTAGAATTACAAAAGGCTCTTTTTTTGTGATGTATTTGATGAACGCTTCATTTAATCTTTTTGCCTCTGCCTCCATTATGCCCGTTTCTGTTTTTATTCCAGCCGTGTGAAGTTCTTCCAATCCCTTTCCGGAGACCTCAGGATTGGGGTCGATCATGGCCGTGACGACTTTTTTTATACCCGATTCAATAATTGCTTTAGTGCAGGGAGGGGTCCTTTTCTCAGTGTGGCAGCAGGGTTCAAGGTTTATATAAAGGTCTGCGCCTCTGGCCTTATTACCCGCTTTTTTAAGGGCGCGGATTTCAGCATGAGGGGTTCCCGCTTTTCTGTGATAATCAGCGGCAATGACTTTGCCGTTTTTGACAATAACCGCCCCTACCATAGGATTGGGGCTTGTCCTGCCTTTTCCCTTGGCGGCGAGGGCCAGGGCTTTTTTCATGAATGTTTTATTGGACATTGATATAACCGGTCCATTACTCAATACGTATAGCATTTTACCAGAAACATAAGGATTTAGAGTAGTGCGAAATTTTATTGTCCGCCCGATTAAAGATTCTCCCGTGGTTTATCGATAAAAAATATATTAACCGGAACCAATAATCCGTATTTGTATTGAGTATCAGGATGGTAGAATGAAGACGGCGATCACTATATGTATACTGGCTTTATTATTGTTTTTACCGGCAATCACTTTCCCTTACACGCTTGAAGTTGATGAAAAAGAAGCTGTTCAGGGAAAGGGGTTATCGGAATATGGCGGCAGCCATCAGGATAGAACTGCTCCGGGGGGAATAACCGGGTCTGTTTATTCATTGAATTATCGTGACATTAACGGAGAACAGAATTTTCCTCGCCCCCTTGTATATAATATTTCTGTTGACTTTTCCGACAGGAAAGTCAGTGTCTTGCCGGACTTTTCAGCTTCGAATTTGGGTCTCCCTTCAACTGTTGGTGAAGTGGTCCAGTTGGGAGTGGCTGTCCTGACAAACCTTGCCATACACGAAGCCGGTCATGCGGTAGTGGCCGATTATGTGGGCGCCGTCGGAAGCAGACTGAGCTTCTTTACAAAAAGGAGAGGTGATTTTTTCCTGGGCACAAGCTCCGTTGAATATATTGATGATAAGTCAAAGCTGCCTTATACAATGGGTGGAGAGTTTTTTGCTGATCTGACGTTCGAACACGCCCTGCAAAATTACAGGGAAGGCCCTAACCTTTTTAATAAAGCCCTGTTGTTTTACAGCGGGACCGACTTCCTGTGGTATTGTTTTTATGCCTTTTATTTAAGCAGCGATAATCCGTATTATGACCCTATAACTATTTCAAAGGAAACCGGGATATCCAGGGACGCGCTCTTCTCCATAGCCCTGGCGAAGACTGTTTTAAATGCCTACAGGATTTATTCAGGCCGGGACAGGATAATACCGTATTTCATGGTTGATAAGTATTCCGCTTCCTTAAACATTATGATACCTTTTGAACTTACCAGATAGGTGGGCCTGGATTGATTATTGCAAAAGCGGACCTTTGATCGGGATTATATAGTAGCCGGGTGAAACGATATATTTGCCTATAAGCATTGATTCCATGGCATTAAGCCTGTCTTTAACCGGCATCAGCTCCAGAGACAGATTCATAACA
>JAUVPO010000028.1 GCA_030598625.1 Deferribacteres bacterium
CCTTTCATTATTCTCTGGACAGGGCGGACCAAAACCCCTTGTCATTAACGGATTCCATCAGTGGCGCTTTTACGAATATTCTCGGCAATTCCTTAAAAGAAGAACAGGATTTCAGAAGCAATGTAATAAGAAGCTACGGCATCGCCTCAGCATGGATGACACACAGACTGTTGACTACCACATTGAGATTACAAAGAAATGAAACTTTCGACAACATCGATGAGACGGATGCCGAGACCAATACCTACTACCTCTCTTTCAATTCCGCCCCCTTTCCAACCTTGGACGCCACAATGTCATTAGTTAAGAGCGACAGGTTCAGCTTTGATACAAAAGACTCAACGAATAATTCATTCCTTTTAAATGTCGGGGCGGACCTGCATAGAGATGTTCGAATGGTCACTGATCTGGGATATACACATTCTGATTCTTTTACGAATAATACAACTACATCCAATTATGTGATAAACGGTTCATTTGACACGCTTCTTACCGCGAAAATTTCTACGGACTTCAGATACGGTTTCAACTGGTCTTCTTCAAAGGGAGTATCCTCAAGATCAAAAAACGGGGCTGTTTTAATTACATACCGGCCCGGCAGGTTTATTAACCTTACAGGCAGTTTCAGCATCTCGGATTCAAACAGTGACATAACTATTTCCGAAGGATTATTAATGGATTGGCTTCCATTGCCTGCTATACGGTTGAATGTGAGTTACAAGCACATAAGATCCGAACCCGGCCCTTCAACAGACGACTCATTCAGCGGATTCGGCACATGGCACATCACAAAATTTATGAATGCTCAACTTACATATAGTTATACAAAATCCCGGGAGGTGAAAACCTCTGAAAATCATAATCTCAGCACAAATTTGAGTTTGAGGTTCTGATAACCGGCAATTTACAATTGAATTTTCACAGAGTCTATTATAGTATCAAAGACAGGGTTTTTAATCTGAAACGGTAAAAAAGGCAGGATATGTCTAAAAAGCGGAAAAAGAACAGCTTAAACCTATTTATAAGTTCCCTGCTTCTGTTTTTTTTAGTTTTTACGTATGGATGCTGGGGTGGCAAAAGACACTATGTCCGACCGAACACGGATATCAGTGATATCAAAAGGATAGCGGTATTGCCTTTTGAAAACTTTACATCGGACAAGCATGCAGGGGACAAGGTTAGAAGCATGGTAATAATTGAAATGCTTTCAAGGGGAATGGATGTTATTGAACCGGGTGAGGTGATAAAGACCCTGCTGGAATCTAATGTGAGGTCCATTCACACTATATCGGTTGATGATATACAGAATATGGGAGATGCGCTTGGCATTAAGGCAGTGCTAATAGGATCGGTTGAATCCTTCGGGATGAGCAGAGGGGTGTCTGTCTCTTATCCCGAGGTCACTATTCATTTGATGATGCTTGATACGGAATCAGGAGACATTATCTGGTCGACATGGCATTCAACCGGTGGAGCCAGCTTCTGGACAAGGCACTTTGGAGCAGAAGGCCGTACGCTTGATGAAACGTCCAGCAGGGTTGTAAAGGAGGCGTTTAATACTTTTTTTTAAGGAGAAATTTTATGATTTTATTGAAGAGATATTTTCTTACATCGGCAATTCTCATTTTGTTTATTATTCCCGGGTGCCGCAGCGCCGTCCCTACTTATCATATAAGTGAGGATATAGATTTCAGTTTCTTTAAAAAGGCGGCGGTAATGCCTCTGGATAATTTGACCAGTGAAAAATTCGCGGGGGATATTGTCAAACAAGTGGTTATCAGTGAACTCCTGGCTTCAGGGCTCGTTGATATTGTCATTCCCGGCGAAGTGTTAAAAGCTATTAAATCCTTGGGTATCAAATCCATCACATCATTAAACACAGAGGAGATTCGGGACCTGGGCAAGGCCCTCAATGTCGAGGCAATAATTATGGGCTCTGTTCAGGAATATGGCGAAGTAAAAGTAGGAAGCTCTTCCGCCCCTCAGGTAACCATTACCTTGATGATGGCGGACTCGGCTTCAGGCGCTATTGTATGGTCAATCACAAAATCACGCAGCGGAGCCGGCTTTATGTCAAGGCATTTCGGGGCAAAACATGAAACAATCAGCGAAACAGTTTTAGCAGTGGTAAGAAACGCAATACGCACGCTCGTTCAATATTAAAGGATTAAGATGATGAGAATGTTTTTTATCTATATTGCTTTGTTACTTATCCTTGCAGCATGTTCTATTGGGGACATAAAAGAGGAAGGGACAATAGTAAATACGGAGAAGCCGGTGACTGTTGCCCCTGAAGAGATCTCCGGAGCAGGTAAAGGGACTATAGCGCTTTTGCCTTTTGATAATTTCAGTGGAAACAGGGACGCATTGTTACAGATTATGCCTATATTGAAAAACCGGCTGAAAACAAAAGGGTATGAAATAGTGGACATGGAAAGACTTAACGATTTCCTGTGTAAAAGGAGAGTGAGATCAACCGGATATGTATCAAACGAATTAGCCCTGAACATAAAAAAAGAATTTATGGCGGAGACTATCCTGGCAGGGTCTGTAATTTCATTCGCAGCAGAAAAAAATCCGAGATTCGGAATTATGGCCAGACTGATTGACGCTTCCAGCGGCACTATCCTTTGGGCGGATTATGCCTCTGCTACAGGATATGACTTCACGACCATCCTGGGATTTGGAAGGCTGAAAACAGTTTCCCGTTTAATTCCTAAAGTAATGGACAGGCTGTTCGCTTCTTTCAGCACAAATAATATCCACGATAAAACGGTGCCTTCTTATAAAATCGCCGTAATGCCGCTTCAAAACAACAGCAGAGTCGGAAATGCGGGAATAATCGTCATGTATATGTTTTTAACCGAACTCTTAAAAAATGAAATGTTTGAACCGGTAGAGTATGGCGATGTGAGAAAACTGATCGTAGATTCGAGGATAAGGAGTAAGGGAGAGCTGGAATATAAAAATATCCAGGCCCTGTCAAAATCTTTGGACACCAGAGGGATACTGGTAGGTGTTGTGGACCTTTACTCCGATGGGCTGGATGTTTCATCCGCTCCGAGTGTGTCAATTACCGCAAGATTATTGGATGGTCACAATAATAAGATATTGTGGTATAATAATTTCCACTTAAGCGGTGACAATGATATTATTTTACTGGACTGGGGAAGGATCAGATCAGTGCATCGGATAGCTTACAAGGCGGTATCGGGGTTGTTACAAAAAATGATGAAGACAAAAGGCCTCTAACTGGTAACATCCGTCAAATACTACATGCCAATAATGGTTATACACAAGAAAAACATCCGGGGAGTTCTGCTGACCGTTTACTTCGTGCTTTTAGTTTCTATTTGGGGCTGCGCCGGTCTTCAGAAAAAGGCGATGGTCCTGGCAGTTGTGGATGGCGAACCTGTGTCGGAAGATGATCTCGAATACTCATTACAAATAGCCCATCGCAGGGAGGACCTCTCCTCCGCAGGCATGTTAAATATTTCCGAATATGTGCAAAAGCTTATAGATGACAGATTGATTGTCCAGGAAGCGCGCCGTATGGGAATGGATCAGCAACCGGAAACGCTCAAGGCAGGCAATGCGTTTTTATTGAGAGAGTCGGTGACAAGACTGCATGAAGAAGAGATCCTGCAAAAGGCATCTGTTGATGAACATGAAATTGTCAGCAACTACAAGAAAGACTATGAGCAGTTTATCACAGGCATTATAGAGCTCACCACAAGGGAAAAAGCCGTAAAGATACTGGAGCAATTGAAGAGCGAAAACAATTTCAATGAGCTTGCCCGTGAATATTCTACGCACGCCTCCGGGAAAGAAGGGGGAGAGGTTGTCTTTACGCCGCTGTCCATGAGCCCTTCAATAAGGGAATTGGTTTATAACCTGAAACCGGGGGAAATGAGCGACATTACGGAAGCTGATGGAAAATATTACATAGTCAAATTAATACAAAGACAGGAAGCGCCTATCGAGGAACTTGAAGGTGTCAGGGAAAGAATAAGGAAAGCAATCAGGTCCCGAAAGGAAAAGGAGCGCAGTGAAGAATATCTAAAGACGCTTCGTAAAGAGGGCGACATAACGATTAATCATGAGCTTCTTTCCTCTATTAAACTTGACTCCGGACTTAGTGAGCGGGAAAAATGGGGGGGGGATAAAAGACTGCTCGTAGAGGGTCATGGATTGACTCTTACCGCAGAGGATTTTGTCTCAATGATGCCGCCCGTTGTCAGTAAGCCGAATGAAGATCTGCTTAATACATGGATTGACCGCAAGTTAGTGGACAGGGAAGCGCTGAACAGGAATTATGAAGCGACCCCGGATATGAAGGAAAAAGTACAGCGGTATAAAAATCAACTTCTCAGGAGAACATTTATCAAGAGAGTAATCCTTCCCGGGATTCAACTTTCTGCCGACATAATGGAAGACTATTATTTGAAGCATCAGGAGGATTATCTTAAAACGGTCCGTTTCAGAATCCAGCGGATTACGGTAAAGACGGAAGAAGAGGCAGGGGATGTGTTAAACAACCTGAAGAACGGCGCTGATTTTACATGGATGGCAAAAAAAAGATCGATAGATTCCGAAGCTCCAAAGGGCGGCGTTCTTGGCTGGAAAACGAAAGGCCAGATGTCCGAACCTCTGCAGGAAATCATAGCCACTCTTGAGCCGGGCGATATAAGCCCGATACTAAACGTGGACTCCCTCTACAGGATAATCAGGCTGCAGGAGAAGACCGCGGAGGAGATTGAAGCTTTTGATAAGGTAAAAGCTTCTGTTTACAGGGCGGTTTACAGTGAAGAATTTAATAAGATTTATAATAAATATATTGACAAGTTAAGAGAAGAAGCCCATATTGAAGTCAATGACAGGGCTGTCCGGGCATTTGAAAAAAAATTTAAAAATTAATTATCTTATATCTGGGAACAATGAGCAAGGCATTAAAATCTAAACGGTACATTTTTAAACTGATTGTTTTGCTGGCAGTGTGCGGGGTCTTTGTCACATGCGCCCCGGGGAAAAGGGTAAAGGGGTTTGTCCCTAAGCCCTGTATGGATTGTCACAAAGAGATGAAGGGGGAATTCAGCAAACAATACGTTCATGCGCCGATGAGCGAACAGGATTGTGAATCATGTCACCTGCGCCATGGAAGACTTGCCATTAAATCTTTTATAGAAAGGGAAGAAAGAAAACTATGTTTTACATGCCATACCGAAATGGCTGCTAAGATTGACAATATGGCCAGCGTCCACACTGTCTTGAAACAGGGCAAGTGTATACCATGTCATAATCCTCATGCATCAGACAATAGTTCCCTCCAGAAACAAATGGGGAATGATCAATGTTTTACGTGCCATGAGCAAACGCCTTTTAATCGGACCACACGCCATAAGCCGCTTGACGATGGCTGCAGCGTTTGTCATGCGCCGCACGGCTCCCAGCATAAGTATAATCTCATAAGCGGGGAAGTCGACCTTTGCCAGTCATGTCATAAATATGAAGAACCCCGTTTTACCGAGGCACATAAGAAATATCCGGTTGAAAAAGCTGAATGCTCCGGTTGCCATACCGCGCACAGCTCGACCAATGATAAATTGCTAAGGGAGTCCGTTCATGAGCCCGTAGAACTTGCGCAGTGCAGTGACTGCCACAAACCAGTCACCGATCCTGATCCGCTGAGTACGATTGCTGCCGGCGACAAACTATGTTATTCCTGTCACCAAAAAGAAGAGAATGAATATAAGAAGGCTTTCAGGCATCCCTTAACTGATAAAGGCAAATGTCTGAGCTGTCACAGTCCGCACGCATCGGATTATTCAAAGCTCACTCTCAGGGGAAAGAATAAAATATGCACGAGCTGTCATACGGAAAAACCAAGAATTGATGTAAAAAACCTGCATAAACCGATAAAAGACCAGGGCTGTACTGCCTGTCATGACCCTCACGCCTCCGAATATCCGTTTTATTTAAAGGCATCCGGGGAAAAAATTTGTTTTACCTGCCATTCCAAAGAAGAAAAAGCCCTTAAAGAGACCTATACGCATGAACCGTTTTTAAAGGTTGAATGCACAAAATGCCATGACTCTCATGGCAGCGATAACCCCATTATGCTGATAACTCCCATGACCGAAATATGCTATTCATGTCACGAAAAAGAAGAGAAAGAGTTTTTCAAGACTTACATTCATGCGCCTGTCAGTAAAAAGCAGTGCGCATCCTGTCATAAATCTCATTCCTCCGCCTACGCAAAATTGTTGAGCAGTCCGCCTGAGCAGCTTTGCATGGGCTGTCATGACGCCATGTTTCTTGATGTTGAAGAAAATGCGATCCACCCGCTTTTCAGGGACAAAAAGTGTGGAACCTGTCATGATCCCCACGCAAGTGATTATGTCGCTTCTACACTTATGCCTGTGGACAAACAGTGTTACAGTTGTCATAAAACTCTGGAAACCGCGGTCATTGAAAGCAGCAATATACATCACCCTGTCGATGAAGGAAAGTGCACAGCGTGTCACAGCCCTCACGGGACCAAGATTAAATTCCAGCTTTTAAACAGGCCGAATGAGCTTTGTCTTTCCTGTCATGAGAGAATAATCACGACTACGGTTAGAAAAGGACATATATACATGGAAGAAGGGAATTGTCTGAGTTGTCACACCTCTCACCATTCTGATCTAAAGGGCTTACTTAATGACAGGGACCCCGCATTATGTATTCAATGCCATTCAGCCGACACGGAAAGATTGTTAAAGGCCCATAGAGAACCGATAAAAGAGATCAGCCGCTGTACAAGCTGTCATGAGTCGCATGTGACTGAAAAACCCGGGTTGCTTAAAAGCATAATGCATAAACCGTTTATGCAAGGGGATTGTGAGGCCTGCCATGTATAAGCGCAAAATGAAAAGTGTAAATAATATGCTCTGCCTGTTATTCCTAACGATTATAAGTCTTGTTTTGATTTCCGGTAGTAAGGCTGATGCCCGGATTAAACTGAAGACTAAAATACCGGACCTTTGCTACGGATGCCATGAGGAATTGAAAAAAAATCTGTCGGACCCCCATGTTCACCCTCTCTTTAAACGGGGCGAATGCATGCCATGCCATGACTCACATGTCAGTAATATTAAGGGTCTGATAGTTGAACAGATTGATTCCATTTGTCTTAACTGCCACGAGAAAATCAGAAACCTTCTCAAGAAGGCAACCCTGCATACCGCCCTTCGGGACAATCTATGCACGGATTGCCATTATTCTCATAGCGGGGAAAATAAATACCTTTTAACCATGCCTGAAAAACCCCTCTGCCTGAATTGCCATGAAGAAATCAAGGAGCAATTCAAGAAAGCCTATGCATGTCTCCCTTTTAAAGAGGGCAAATGTTCATCATGCCATAATCCTCACGCTTCCGCTGAAGGCGATCTGCTTATTTCTTCTCCCAATAAGTTATGCCAAAAATGCCATGGTCCCAGATGCAAGGTCGGCAAGGTCTCTATATCATCTGTAGTAAAAGACTCGGATTGTACGTCATGCCACTCAGGGCACAGCTCCAAGGATAAGGGCATCCTCGGCCCTTACGGCCACACAGTGTTTTTAATTAAAAAATGTGAAGAATGCCATAATCCAATTACTGCTAAAAAGAAAATAACCACCAAAATAGAAGGGGCGGATTTGTGCTTTAATTGCCACAAGAGGGACGAGTCAAAATTTCAATATGTAGATAACGATGTCCATGTGAAAGACGCAAAAAACCCGTGCACAATCTGCCATGATTATCACGCGTCGGGAAACAGGCATTTTATAAAAAATGAGTCGAGACTTTGTATTAACTGCCATGAAAAGACGGAGAAAAGGACGGCTTCCATGGAAAAGGCATTGAGGTCGATAAAATGCGCTCCTGTAAAAAACAGAAAATGTTTTGATTGTCATATACCAACACATTCGGACAGACCTCTTAATTATAGAGCAGACCCGATTGCGATGTGCGCAAGATGCCATGAATCACAGCATAAAATTACTCATCCGCTTGGTAATGATGTCATTGACGTGCGCAATGGAGAGCCGGTTACCTGCATTTCATGTCATAGCATGCATTCTGCCAAGGCTGAGTTTATGCTAACTCATGAGAAGGACCGGGCCATTTGCATACAATGTCATAAAATGTGATAAAAATAGTGTTGGAATGTCAGTAAGAGTTATTTATCAGGTTTGCAAAGTGTATTTCACCGGGCTTCAGGCTGAATATCAAGAAATCCAATTATCTAACTTATTGTATTTAAAATTAATATTAGTGACTACGGGGAACTGTAATACAGAAAGAGATTGACACGTATCTTTTTCATGGGTGTTGGGTAATTTTACACACTTATTGTAAATTGTTGCTGGATTTTACACAGTCTTTCATAGTAATACACATTTATCTCATTGTTTATGAGCATAGAAAAATATGCCGATAATATATATGATAAGCTTCCGGGAAGGGTGAGCTATGCGAGAGATGGTCGGTTAATGCTGATTTTCTATAAAATCTCATAGCTTACGTCTTCTATTATAGTTCTGAAATGTATATGACGACTAACTCTCAACTGTCAATATTCAGGGGGTTTTAAATATAAATTTGGCATGATTATTGCTGAATATATAGTGGCTATATGTATTTTTGCAGGTAATTAATGCAGATTTAATGAGAAATGAAACCGGGAAATTACATCAAATCCTCAACATGTTACAGCCTGATATTCATCATGCTTCTTTTTTTTACCATTGAAGCGCGGGCAGCGGTCGTCGGCAAGTGCAGCAACTGCCATACAATGCACAACAGCCAGAATAACAATGTCATGGTGACATACACTTACGGTTCTGAAACCACGGACGCGAAAATCTTCCTGCTCAGAGGGACGTGCCTGGGATGCCATGCCCGGGGGCCGGATAAAATAGAAGATATAGGCGGCAATGATACTCCCCAGGTTTATCACAACGATGCCACGGGTGATCTGGCAGGCGGTAATTTCAAATATATAATCGGCGGCGCTGATGCCAAGGGACACAATTCGATTGAATTCGGTAATTATGAGGACACGCTGGAAGGTCCTCCGGGTCATCATGAACCTGATAACATTCTGACGGACCTTACCTGCGCCGGGGCCAGGGGTTGTCACGGTAAACGCAAAGAAGGCAATCCCCTCGTTGATATAAAAGGTTCTCACCACAAAAATACAGACGGCAAGTGTGATACGGCAGATCAAGTCTATAACAGCTACCGGTTCCTCTGGGGAGTAAAGGGTCTTGAGAATCAAACCGACAAGTGGCAGAATAAAACACCCAATAGTCATAATGAGTACTTTGGATCGACTACCCCGATGACTTTCGCCAGCTGTAATGACTGCCATAACCCAGGGGGGAAACGGCCTCAAAGCAACACGATCAGCGGGTTCTGCAGCACATGTCACGGGGCCTTTCATTTTATGGG
The DNA here is from genome assembly GCA_030598625.1 of Deferribacteres bacterium. Taxonomy (GTDB): domain Bacteria; phylum Nitrospirota; class Thermodesulfovibrionia; order UBA6902; family UBA6902; genus JAUVPO01. Next base: position 9,476 of record JAUVPO010000028.1, read on the forward strand.
ATGGATGGATAGCGATCCCGGCATAGGCAGTGATTCCATTTCGCCGTTTATGAGACACCCGACAGATGTTTTATTGCCCGGCAGCGGTGAATATGCCGATTATAACGGCGGCGCCGGCAATCCGTACAGTATAGTTGCCCCCGTGGCCAGGACAACGGTACCTGATACTGTCAGCAGCAGCGCCGCTCCGGGAACGGACGTTATTATGTGCTTATCATGTCATTCCGCTCACGCCACGGATTATGAAGACATGTTAAGGTGGGATTTTAAAAGTTCCACCCTGTCAACAGCGCTCTCAGGGTGTAACGTATGTCATACAGGCAAGAACTGAAGGGAATGTTATCTAAAATGGCTAATGAACTTAACTACAAAAGACCGTTTATAAAAATAGCTGTCTTAAGCGCTCTGCTTGTTTCAGCAGTCTTTTTTTACATTGTTCCGGCACATGCCGGACCTTATCTGGATTCCGCTCACGGAGACTCAGCATATGGGGTAAAACGCAGCGCCACCGGTTTCCCGGCCGATTATCCCATAGGGCATTGCGCGCACTGCCATGAGCAGCATGCGCGCATCAACGGCGCGGAGCCCGCACCTGCAGGCGGTCCTGACGACTATTTGCTCTTTGATGAGAATTATTCCTCGCAGACCGTAGATTTCTGCTTTGACTGTCATACCGACGTAAGCTCTTATCAGACAGGAGGTATTACAAACCGCAGTTACAGTTTTCGTGCGGGCGGATGGACCGCTGATACGCTCAATGACATTCTCGAAGCATTTTCCTATTCCTCACCCGGCACTTCCCACGGCCTTTACGATATAAAAGCATTTATTACAGGCAAATGGGGCTACACGGCTGATTCAAACCCCTGCGCTGCCTGTCATAATCCGCACTCCGCCCAGGGTGATCCTGAAAATTCAGACACTGCAAAAAGCTCTGGCTCAAGGGGATGGCCTGTTTCCCGCCCAGGCATGCATAGCAAAGATAATAATGCGTGGGGACTCTGGGGAGATGATGCCACAGAGAGGATGAGCAATTATACAGCCAACTATCAGGCTCCCTATCGCTACTATGCAGTAACTCCATCTGCTTTAGAGCCGCAGGGCGATATTATATCTGATCCTACTTCGGCTTCGCAGAGTACAACCGATTTTGTTACTTTCTGCACGGACTGTCATAGTGACACTAACACAATCTACAGTACAAGACTTGGAAGAGATCTGTACAAAATAGACTGGACGATTAATGGTGATAAGCACGGGGGAAAAGCATCAAGAGACGTTACTTATAATAAAGGCACGATAAAACTTCCCTATGTAGAAGGATCTGCAACCAATTATGTTCTATCATGCCTTGACTGCCACGAGCCGCACGGTTCCCAGAACGCCTTTTTGCTGCGGGCTGAGGTTAACGGTGTAGTTATATCCGGCGCTATTACTGCAGACGATAATTCAAACGGGGCGTGGACGGAATTTTGCGAGGCCTGTCATACCGTTACATTGACAGGCGTTGATGATCCATGCAACGGCGGCCATGGCCCCGGTTCCTGGCCGAATAAGGCATGTTTCGACTGCCATAAACATAGCTACTACAGATGTCCCACTAACTCATCTTTATAAGACATAAATTATCTCCAAAAGAGTTGCTTAAATCCTAAAGATTCAAGGGGCAAAGGAGAAATGCGCATTTTAGAATTTATCTTCGTGGCATGCAATGCATATTTGCAGGTCCTGGCCGGATAAGCGAAGCCTGAACTTCTCGCTCGCCCCCTGGGCACTGGCCTTTTCACCGGGGAGCACGCCCCTTTCATGCGGATTGTGACAGGTAGGACAGGTTATTTGCCCTTCGTAATTCAGCGGAAGAATTATGCCGAATTTCGTTTCCGATTGCTCCATTATAGACAATGTCCTGTCAGACGGTTTGCGCAGGTGGTTGGCATTTATGGGATGAAGCTGGCTTTGTTTAAAATGGCACCTGTAACATAAGACTTCAAGGTTTCCAATAAGTTTAACCTGCTCAAATGTCGCCAGTTTTTCATCCGGCTTTTCCACATGGCAGTATAAACACTTCTCTACAACAATGGCCCCTTTTTCAGTTAACTGATTATGCGGGTCGAGCATTGTGTACTTTTTTTCATCGTGACACCTGAAACAGAGGGTCGTGCGGCTCAAATACGGAGCGCCTCTCAGGAACCTTCTGTTAAGCACCTTGTTTCGCTTACTCAACTGACACTGTAAATACATATCATGGCATGTGGTGCAGGTAAGCACTCCTTCCGATAGAGGCAGGTCCTTCGGTATCTTGTCCTTTTTCTCTTCAGATGGTGTTATGTCAACGGGATGGATATAAGTGCCCGGGGTATAGCCATGACACCGGCATAACTGCGTAAAGTCGCCGCCGAATTTTAAAAGTTTATCCCCGCCTTCCCGGGGCTTTTTCTCGTGGCATTCCGTGCAGTACTTGCCGGCATAATGGACATCGGTAGATTCCGATACAGTCCCGGCATCTTTTGGGCTTTCCCGGGCAAATAATGAAACGCCCGGAAGGATTGTTATAAGCATTATTATAAAAAACAGTCTTTTCATTCCAATACTTATATTACATCCACAAAAAATCTTTCTCAAGTCTTTATGCCCTGGATCAAGCGTTTATTAATAATCGAATAATTTAGACGGTAGTCTTTGTTAAAATAAACTGATTATAAAACAAGGAGATGTGAACATTGAAAAATACA
>JAUVPO010000225.1 GCA_030598625.1 Deferribacteres bacterium
GTAATTTCATCCTTGCTCATGCCGGCGCCGTTATCACTTACGGTCAATGTCCCGGCTTCCCTGTCCGCAGTCAACTTGATTTTCCATTCTTTTTCGTTTTCCATAATGTTGCTGTTAGTCAGCGACTCGTACCGCGCCTTATCTATTGCATCCGATGCGTTGGAAATAAGTTCTCTCAGGAATATCTCCTTATGAGAATAAAGTGAATGGATCATTAATTCGAGCAGTTGTTTTACTTCAGTCTTAAATTCAAGATTAGTTTCCGTCATCTTTTTATATACCTCGTTTCATTGTTTTATTTTTCAACACAGCTTTCTCAGAGCGGCAGCACACCTGATAGTGGGTAAAAAACCGGTCTCCTGGTTTATTTCACGCATCCACAGGAACTCATACCGCAAAATCTATGTGGTTAAACAACGTCATAATGACAAATTATTGCCTAAAGTGTCAAAAGCTGTTAAACGAAATTACAATAAACTGTAAAATTAGCGTTTAAAATCAACCGGGTTTCATCTGGTACGGAATATGCAAAAAGCTTAAATAAGGAGGACAAAATGATAGCTCTAACAAACAATGAAATTTTAGATGAACTAACAAATCTCGGAGTAACCTCCACTGCCGAACTAAATGCTTATTTGAGAGAGTACCTCCGGTATTTTCAAGTATTTTGCACGCGGGAACATTAAAAAAACCTCAAAAATGTTTTTTAGTTCACACGCGTTATCATAAAAGATCGAGCATCCTTTTTGCCTCAAGACCCACAGTTGAATCAGGATCCAGTTCCATGGCTTTTTTCAATACAGGCTTAGCGTCCTCAGTTATTCCCGTTGATACAAGAACAAAACCCAGGCTTAACCATACCCTCTGGTAAGACGGCATCGCTTCCGTCCCTTTTCTTAATTTCTCTATGGCCATATCGGATTTTCCCGTGTAATGATAAGCGAGTCCCAGATCGTTATATGTGTCAACATCGTTCGGGTCGAGTTCCAGCACCTTCTCATAAACCTCTATCGCCTTTTCAAACCTGCCGCCTTCAAAATATTTGTCTCCAATAACTGCAAGCGATTTCGGGTCATCGGGCATCTTTCCCGTCTCCAGCAAGGGTAATTCTTCAACTGAATCGGTTATTGGACCGGTAGGCAGGCCGGTTTTTTCCTCCCTGTAATCAGGAGTTTTCATTAAGGATAAAATAAGTGCCACTGTTATTACTGCAAAGATAACAGCTATTGACCACTTTTTATAACTCTCCAGAGGCATTTTTTAAGATACATTTTTTCCGGCATAAAGTCAAAATCCACAGATATAATCCTTAATTCTTATCTACTTCAACTCCCCTTCTCCGATCATCTTCATTAACTCCTCATAAGAAATTATACTTACACCAAGTGAGTTAGCCTTCTTGAATTTCGATCCAGGGGATTCGCCCATCACAAGGTAATCCGTGCTTCCTGAAACAGAGCCTGAGGCATGACCGCCCATTTGCTCAATCAGATGTTTAACCTCTTTCCTTGATTCAGGCAGCGTGCCGGTAAGAACAAAGGTCATGCCATCAAGGGGACGTGTTCCGGTGCCCGTCATTTTAAAATCAGGATTTGATATTTTCAGCCCCAGACCTTTCAGCATCTTAAGGGTGTTAAGATTTTCAGGGTCATTGAAAAAGTGCGCTATCGAGTCCGCGATCTTTTCCCCCATCTGTTTTATCTCGATAAGCTTTTCCGGCTTTGTCCGGTACAGGTCCTCAATATTCTCAAAATTTCCGGCAAGGAGTTTCGCAGCGTATTCGCCCACGTGAATAATACCCAGAGAATAGATAAATCGCGCAAGCGTTGTGTTCCTGCTTTTTTCAATTGCATCCAGCAAATTTTGGGCTGACCTCTCGGCAAACCTCGGGAGTTCAAGCAGGTCCTCTTTTTTTAATTTATATATATCCACAAAATGTGTTACAAGTCCTTTTGAATACAACAACTCAACGTTTTTCTCACCAAGCCCCTCGATATCCATTGCAGCCCGTGAGGCATAATGTTTAATACGTTCCTGCACCTGCGCGGAGCAGTTCAATCCGATACAGCGGAACGCGACCCCGCCCTCCTCTCTTTCAACGACCGAACCGCATACCGGGCATTTATCGGGAGGGGGTATTTTTTCTTCTGTTCCTGTTCTTTTGTCCCTGATGACCGCAATGACATGCGGAATAACATCACCGGCCCTTTCCACCACGACAATATCTCCTATGCGGATGTCTTTTCTTTTGATCTCATCCCAGTTATGGAGAGTGGAGCGGGAGACCGTGACCCCGCCAATATTCACAGGTTCAAGAAACGCAACGGGGGTAATAGTTCCCGTTCTGCCCACGCTCAAAATTATCTTGTCTATTTTAGTAGTGCCCTGATGGGCGGGAAATTTATAGGCAATCGCCCAGCGCGGCCCCCTCGTTTTCACACCCAATTTTTGCTGCATTTCAAACTCATTAACTTTAATGACCGCGCCGTCCGTCTCAAACGGAAAATCCTTTCTTCTTTCCTCTATCTCTCTAATTGTGTCAATAACTTTATTTGCCCCGTTGACGTGCCTTATGTTTAAAGGAACCGGGAAACGATGGTCCTCCAGCCATTTGATTAAATCCAACTGGCTTTTGAAGTCAATGCCTGTCACGGCGCCAATACCGTAACATGCCAGGTGCAGTCTCCTTTTGGCTGTTATGGAGGAATCGAGCTGACGGATAGCACCCGCGGCAGCGTTCCGCGGATTGGCAAAAGCCGGTTCCCCCTGTGCTTCCCTGTCCCTGTTAAGCGCCTCGAAATCCTTAATATCCATATATACCTCGCCCCGAATATCTATTTCCTCCAGGGGATGCCCCGGCTCTATTTTCAGAGGCACCGACTTTATGGTCTTTATGTTATTTGTTACATCTTCTCCCTCATAACCGTCCCCCCTTGTTGAGGCCTTGTACAAGACGCCTTTCCTGTATGTAAGTTCAATCGCAAGACCGTCATATTTCGGTTCAACGGTATACTCAATATTTTCATCTGAATCAAGAAACCTCTTCAACCTCTGCTCAAACTCCCTTATCTCATCATGAGTAAAAGCATTATCCAATGAAAGCATGGGTTCCGTATGTCTTACTTTTTTGAATTTATCAAGAGGCGGAGCCCCCACACGCTGGGTCGGTGAATCAGGGAGGATAAAATTATTTCTCTCTTCAAGTTCTTTCAACCGTCTGTAAAGACGGTCATACTCTTCGTCAGATATGACAGGAGAATCAAGCACGTAATAACGGTAACAGTGCTCAGTGAGGTCCTTTACCAGAACCTCTATCTCATGCTTAATATCATCAGGAATTTTTTTCATTAAGTTCAATCAAAAGCCTCAAAGCTGAAATGGCTGCTTCTTCTTTATTCGCATCCCGGTTACCTCCCAGCCTCAGCTCTCTTGAAACGGTCTTACCAAATTTACTGGCGGCTATGTAAATCAGCCCCTTTTCTTTACCCTCCAGTACATCAGGGCCGAGATTCCCCGTGGTTGAAAGGGAAAAATCGGTTTTTACAAGCAAGCGTACTTTTTCAGCCATCTCCCTGGCCGTCTCCTCGCTTACAACCCCGTTAACGCGGATAACGTCTCCGGAAACACCGATGA
>JAUVPO010000113.1 GCA_030598625.1 Deferribacteres bacterium
CCATATTTAAACAGGCAATTGATGATATGGAAGTGTTAATTGTTGATGACTGTTCTACAGATAATACAGTAGAAATCGCCGGACAATATCCAACCAGGGTAATAAAGATGGATAAAAACGGCGGACCGGCAAAGGCGCGTAATAAGGGGGTCGAGGAAGCCGGGGGAGATATAATATTTTTCCTTGATTCAGACGTGGTTGTCCTTGACGGGAGCGTCCGGGAAGTAAAAGAATATTTTGAAAATAATCCTTCGGCAAAGTGTGTTATCGGCGTATGCGCAACAGAGCCTTTAAACAGGGGGTTTGTGCCGAAATATATGGCAATGTTTGAATATATTCATCTCCTGGGCGCCCCGGATAAAAAAGTAAGCGTGTTTGCCCCGAGGTGCGGCGCGATAAAAAAAAGGCTTTTCCAGGAGGCCGGCGGATATGACGAATCCTATAAAGGGGCGGACGTGGAAGACTTTGAACTTGCCAGAAGGATTAACAAAATGGACTGTATTATTTTAAATCCGAAAATGCTGGTCAGACATCAGTTTGTTAACAACGTTGATGAAGCAATAAGAAATTACTTCAAAAGGGCAGTCATGTGGATACACCTGTTTTTAAGGGACCATCAGTTTGATAATGCGGGACCGACTGCTCCGAGCAACGGCATAGCCGCAATCTGCGCGTTTCTGAGTTTTATGTCACTTTTTCTTGTTCCTTTCGTTAATATGGCCGGGTACGCGTTTATTTTACTGTTAATTGTTTTTATGCTTGCCAATCTGAAATGGTGGGATTTCATGAGAAAGGAGGCAGGTCTTCTTTTTGCGGTAAAAGCCCTCTTCTTAAACTACATCCTGGGTATAGATATTATAATTGCAACGACTTACGGGCTGATAAGTTATTTATTAAATAAGGAAAGCAAAAAAATATAGTTATGGATTCCAACAAAAACCTGGTCGTATTAGGTTATGCAAATGCAAGCCCTTTCCCTTATCATGCATGGACCCCTCTGGCAATCCTGTCCCTGGGGGCATATCTGGAACAACATGATATAGAGGTTGAATATTTTGACGAAAGGATTCAAAAGACAGAAAGGTTCAAAGACCTGTTAAACAGAAAACCCCTCCTTGTGGGCCTTTCAACAATGACCTGCTTTCAGATCAAGAATACGATCCGGCTTGCAAAACTTACGCGGAAAATCAATCCTGATATACCACTTGTGTGGGGAGGAACGCATCCCTCCATGATGGCGGAGCAGACGCTTGAATCCGGACTGGTGGATTTTGTTGTTAAAGGCGAAGGGGAGCAGACGTTGCTTGAATTAGTTCAGGCATTAAAGGGCGGCAAAGCCGATTTCAGCGAAATCAAAGGCCTTGGCTGGAAGAGCAATGGAAGAATTATACTGAACGATGACAGAGATTTTCTGAATATAGAAGACCTGCCGTTCCCTTATGACGGGAAAGGCAAAGAAATACTGTTAGAGTATGTGCGGCGGTCGTCTGATACGCTGGAGAATATAGGCTATGAATCTTCAAGGGGATGCCCGCATAAATGCGGATTTTGCTACAATGTTTTCTTTCATAAAAATGTATGCAGGGTAAAAAGTCTTGAGAAAGTCAGGCGTGAACTTCTGAAGCTGAAGGAACTGGGCGTTAACAAGTTGACTTTCTATGACGACACGTTTTTAGCAGGCAAAAAAGATATGATGCTTAATATCCTTGTTCTTCTGAAGGAACTGGATTTTAAATGGATTGCCAATGTAAGGATAAATACCTTTACCCCCGACCTGATCAGGAAGTTTAAAGAGGGCGGCTGTGTTTATCTCTTTTTCGGTGTTGAGTCACCGGATGACGCGGTCCTTAAGTTCATAAGGAAAGGGCAGAACAGGCGGATGATCGATGAAGGGATTAAGGTGGCTTCAGGGGGAGATATTCCGACCCTGTATTCATTAATGATCGGACTGCCCGGCGAGACAGAGGAACAGATGAACAGGACCCTGGATTTCGCGGATGAGATCCGGAGAAGGCATCCCGGAGCGGAAGTCCCTATTCAACCTTACGTCCCGCTGCCCGGCACTTTATTATACGAGGAGGCCCTTAAATCAGGTTTTAAACCTCCGACACACCTGGAGGGCTGGAAAAATTTTACGAATGATGAAGTCAGAAATCCGTGGATCAAAAACCCGAAACTGTTAAATGCTATTTATATTAACTCCTTTCTTGCCTTTCGATATGACAGGTTTCTGAAAAGCTTCTGGAGCAGGCTGATATTCGGACCATTGCACAAGCTGTCGCTGTGGAGATGGAATAACCGGAAATACAATTTTTTTGTCGAACTTTATTTATATCTGACTTACAAGCGATTGGGAAGATTCTTTATCTTTCTCGAAAAGATGATAAAAAATAAATAGTTAAATATTGGTCAAGATTATTCAAAGTAGTTTAAGGTTGTCTGATATAAGAGGTACAAATGTCCAGAATTTCAATTCTCCCTGATGTCCTTATCAACAAAATCGCTGCGGGCGAGGTAATTGAACGTCCTGCCTCGATCGTCAGGGAACTCATGGATAATTCGATTGACGCCGGCGCAACCAGGATAGATGTTGAAGCGCTTTACGGAGGCAAAAAGTTCATAAAGGTATCCGACAACGGCGAAGGCATGGACCGGGAAGATGCATTGTTATGCTTTCAGAGACACGCGACAAGCAAAATAACTTCGGAAGACGAATTGTTTCATGTGTCTACACTCGGTTTTAGAGGTGAGGCGCTGTCTTCCATTTCATCTGTCTCTAAAGTGACGCTTACAACTTCAAAGGCAAACTCGGATATTGGAGTAAATATGGAAATTGCAGCGGGCCGGAACAGGGAGGTCTCGGATGCGCCCCCTGTAAAGGGGACGACAGTGGAAATAAGGGATATTTTTTACAACACGCCCGCAAGGAGGAAGTTTTTAAAGACCGTACCAACCGAGCTTTCACATATAATAGAAACCGTAATTCAAAAGGCATTTGCATGTCCGGAAATAGCCTTTTCACTGACCCACAATAACAGCGAACTTTTAAACGTTCGCGCCGCTTCCGGCCTGAAGGAGAGGTTTAACCAGCTTTACGGTGAAGAAATGGCCGCAGAGTTCCTGGATGTCACAAAAGGATCTAAGGCCATAAAAGTATCTGGATTTACGTCGTCCGCTGATTCTACGAGGGCGTCCAGGAGTCATCAGTTTATTTTCGTTAACAGGCGTCCTGTAAAAAATCCTACCGTAAACCACGCGGTTTATAACGCCTACCGCGATATAATTTCAAAAGACAGACATCCGGCTTACTTCCTGTTTCTTGAAGTTGATCCTGAAAATGTTGATGTAAATGTCCATCCTTCGAAGCGGGAGGTAAAGTTTGAGAGACCGGACGAAATTCACAGGTTTATAGGGGCAGCTATCTATGAAGCGCTTAACCCGGGATATGAGATAGATGTATCACCGCCTGCAACATTTGGGGGGGGCGGATTTCGCAGACTGCCTGGTCATCAATACCCCCGGCAGGATAATCCGGCAGTCAGTGAATCAGTGTCTGCTGTATCTGATAACTCACAGACGGATTTTTTCACTTCCGGCATTTCCCCTGATGTCCGGTCTTTTTTCCATATCGGTGAGTCGTTCATTGCGACAGTTACTGACGATGGATTGGTAATTGTAGACCAGCATGCCGCTCATGAAAGGATCCTGTACGAAAGATTCATGAAAAAGACTTCCATTGAAGCCGAACCCCTTTTTCTGCCGCTGAGAATAGAACTGCCGGTCAAGGAATATAATCTCATCATCAAACACAAGGACTTTCTCAGGGGCTTTGGTCTGGATACGGAGGAGTTTGGAGGAAACAGCCTGATCGTAAGGACAATGCCAAAGGAACTCGGAAAAACAGATATCAGGGGTCTTCTTATTGATATCGCTGCAGGCATTCTTGAAGAAGGTACAATCGGGATAAAAAATGATCTCACGGAAGAACGCCTTTTAAAGAGCATAGCTGCAAGAATGGCATGTCATAAATCCGTCAGGGGCAGTGAGATCCTTAACAATGAAGAGCTCTCAAAAATGATGTCCGACCTTGATAAAACCGCGGAGGCCGACAAATGCCCGCACGGAAGGCCTACAAAGATTTATTTATCATTGGATAATTTAAAAAAAATGTTCAAGAGAAAATAGTAACACCGTTCAAACACAATCAGATGCTATAACGTTTGTAAATTTCTTTCCTTGTAGGACAACTGCAAAAAGTGGAATTCAAGTAAGCAATCTTATAGCTGCATAAGCTCTTTTTACCGGGTTTAACAAAATAGAATTTGTCGCTGTAACAGTATTTAAGTTCACAAAGACATTCTCCATCTCCTGACAGGCAGATAAAATCATTTCTGCACCTGGTGGTATTCTGTATAACATTTTCAGCAACTTGTAATTTCATCATCATATCCTCCCTCCCGGTGTTTAATTTATTAATCCGTTTTTTAAGTTTACTCGTTTATAAATGGGTGGTTAATTACAAATATAGTTGCATATAACATGCCAGAACAAATTCGAATAAAATCCCTATGTTATGGACGATTAATCGTGATGAACTGTATAGGGGATATGCAGGCTGTATATTTTCTATACAGAGGGGATATTGTATTCCTGTATTTTTTTTCTCAGAGTTACCCTGGTAATGCCGAGAAATTCAGATGCCTGTACCTGGTTGCCCTTTGTTAATTCAAGGGCCTTTTTAATAAGTGTTTTTTCTACACTTGTTACAATACAACGGTACAGACTTGTACCGATTTCAGTTGCGTCGACCCTGTCCAGAATATCTTTTATTACATTGGAGAGTTCATGCAGTTCCTTTTTGTAAGGCTCAGGACTCAGAATAATATCATTAACGTTAATGATATCACTGCTCGCAACTACAACCGCTCTTCTAATAACGTTTTCAAGCTCTCTGACATTTCCCGGCCAGCTATATGACGCAAGAAGTTTTAGCGCTTTAGGTGATATCCCCTTGATCTTTTTTTCATTTTCCTTAACCGCCCTTGAAATGAAATACTCTGATAATTCAGGGATATCTTCTTTCCTCTCCCTGAGGGGGGGTATATATATGGAGAAGACATTCAATCTGTGATACAGGTCTTCCCTGAACCTGCCGTTTATTACCTCATCACGGAGGTTTTTGTTACTTGCAGCTATGATCCGGACATCCGTCATGATCGTCTCATTGCTTCCAACCCGTTCAAAGTGCCCATCCTGAAGGACCCTGAGCAGTTTAGCCTGGGTCGAGAGGCTCATGTCTCCAATCTCATCAAGAAAGAGTATCCCTTTATTACACTGTTCAAATCTTCCAATTCTCCTTTTTTCAGCGCCTGTGAACGCCCCTTTTTCAAAGCCGAACAATTCACTCTCGACCACCCCCTCGGCAAGGGCGGCACAATTAACGGCCATGAACGGTCTGCCTTTTCTATAACTATGATTGTAAACAGCCCGTGCAACTATCTCCTTTCCTACTCCGCTTTCTCCTGTTATAAGGACCGGGACGTTTGAAACAGCGACCTGACCGATCATTTTACATACATTGAAAATCTCCTGACTTGTTCCGACAATTCTTTCTATATCGGCCTGAATGCCTTCAACCTTGGTGCAGCAGGATGCCTCGCGATGGAGCTTTGCTGAAATAATCGCCTTTTCAATAACCTCTTTTAATTGTCCGTCTTCAAAGGGTTTTATAAGGTAATCAAATGCCCCCTCTTTCATGGCTTCAATTGCCGAGTCGGAATCGCCAAAAGCAGTCATTACAACAACGGGCGTATTCCTTGTCCTTTCCTTAATCTTTTTCAGCACCTCTATCCCGTTCATCCCTGGCATCCTGACATCAAGGAAAATCATGTCTACGCTGTTATGGTGAGAATCGAGAATTCTCAGGGCGGATCTTCCGTTTTCAGCGCTGAGAACTTCGTAGTCACTTTCAAACATTCTTTTAAAGGAATATCTTACTGTTTTTTCATCATCTACGATAAGAAGTTTGTTCATAAAGGCAAATCCACTTTTACGATTGTTCCTGCACCGGGTTTTGAATCCATATCAATTTTGACGGACCTGAATCTTTCTCACGAATTTCCTTATCTATTATTATAACCTACATCTGTCCGGGATAAATATCTTTAGAGGCTGGGAACCTGTCGATTTCTGCAATTTGGGGAGCATCTTTACTCTGCTTTTTGATATTCTTTATTTAAGATATCGATCTTCCCCTTCAAGTTTTTCGTGATGAAAACCTTCCTGTTATTATTTACCAATATACCGTCAAGCCCCATTGATTCAAGGATTGTCATGCCTTTTTCAGCTCCAAGGACAAAAACAGCCGTAGAGAGACC
>JAUVPO010000167.1 GCA_030598625.1 Deferribacteres bacterium
AGTTTCGGCCCTTACAACGGCGCATTAAGAACAGCGATCAACCTGTTTAAATACCATGGAGTAAAAAGACTTTCAAAACCTCTATCTGATATAATATCGCAACTTAAAATACCCCGGGTTGATACAGTTGTTCCTGTCCCGCTTTATAATAAGCGCCTCAGGCAAAGAGAATTTAACCAGTCCGCTCTTCTGGCAAAAAATATGGCAAGGTATCTTGGGGTACCTTTAATGCTTGGTTGCCTTGTTAAAGCCAGGGATACTTTGCCCCAGGTGGGGCTGAACTCGAAACAGAGGCGCAAGAATATCAGAAAGGCATTCGAGATACGGGACAGGAGACTGATTAAAGGCAGGAGGATTTTACTTGTGGATGACGTGATTACAACAGGCGCTACAATACGTGAGTGTTCCGGGGAATTAAAAAAGGCCGGCGCAGAGGACATATACGCAATAGCTCTCGCACATGGGACAAGAGATTAATCCGGAATTATTCGGGGAGATTTAAAAAAAAGACAAATTATGTTCAAGATAATGAAAAAACAGACAATTGCACCAGAGGTTGACATGATGGTAGTTAATGCTCCATTAATTGCGAATCATGCAAAGGCCGGGAATTTTGTAGTGATGAGGCTCCACGAGAAAGGAGAGAGAATACCCTTAACCATTGCGGATTCAAATAAAGACGCTGGAACTATCACCCTGCTTTTTCAAAAAACAGGGAAGACAACAGAAGAGTTAGGCATGCTTAATTCAGGTGATGAGATAAGGGACATCGCAGGTCCCCTCGGACATCCCACTCCTGTAAAAAAATACGGGCACTGCGTCCTGGTTGGCGGAGGCATAGGCGTAGCCACGCTTTATCCTATTCTTAAGGCATTGAAAGCAAGAAATAACAAGGTAACTGCAATCCTTGGGGCACGGACTAAAGAACTCCTGGTCTGGGAAGAGAATTTCAGGGAATTCTCGAATGAAGTTCTCGTTGCCACTGACGACGGAAGTTACGGCAGGAAAGGGCTGGTTACGGACGCACTCAAGGACATTATCGACCACAGGTCCGTTGCGCTGGTAATCGCGGTCGGTCCTATCCGGATGATGCAGGCGGTCTCGGAGTTGACAAGACCATACGGCATTAAGACAATGGTCAGCCTTAATCCCATAATGGTTGAAGGTACGGGCATGTGCGGGGCGTGCAGGGTTAATGTTGCCGGGAAGACAAGATTTGCCTGTATTGAAGGCCCTGAATTTGACGGCCATGAAGTTGATTTCAACGGACTGGGAAGCCGGCTGGTCTTTTATAAAAAAGAAGAAGAGGTTTCGTTGAAACGGTTTAAAAGAAAATGTAAAAAATGAGATACAGAAACCCTGAAAAAAGAAAGGCCGATTTCAAAGAGGTATCCCTTGGTCTGACGGAAAGACAGGCCGTTAAAGAAGCCGCCCGGTGTCTTCAGTGTAAAAAACCCCGCTGTATCGCAGGCTGTCCGGTAGAAATAGACATCCCGAAATTCATTTCATTTGTTAAGGAAAAAGATTATCTCGGGGGACTCAGGACAATAAGAGAATTCAATATGCTGCCTGCCATATGCGGCAGGGTATGTCCGCAAGAGACACAATGTCAGGGCATGTGCATTCTGGGCAAAAAATCCAAACCCGTATCAATAGGCTCGATTGAGCGTTTTGTCGCCGATTACGAGGTGTCATTGGGACGAATAGACCTGCCAGATATAAAGCCGTCAAACGGCCATAAGGTAGCGGTCATAGGATCAGGCCCTGCCGGTCTTACGGTAGCTGCGGACCTTGCAAAACTGGGATATGACATAACGGTTTTTGAGGCGCTTCATGAGGCAGGGGGTGTGCTTGCCTACGGCATCCCTGAATTCAGGCTCCCCAAGAAAACTATTCAGAGGGAAATAGAATTCGTTAAGGGCCTTGGCGTCAGAATTCTTCTTAACAGGGTAATCGGAAAGACACAGACCATTGATGAGTTTTTTAATGACGGCTTTAAGGCGATTTTTATAGGTGTTGGCGCGGGCGCTCCAAAATATCTGGGCATCCCGGGCGAAAACCTGAACAATGTCTATTTCGCTTCAGAATTCCTGACAAGGGTCAACCTTATGAAGGCGCATCATTTCCCTGTATATGATACGCCTGTGAAAAAGGCGCGCAAGGTAGCTGTTATCGGCGGAGGCAATGTCGCCATGGACTCTGCAAGGACGGCACTGAGGCTCGGAGCGGAGAGGGTATATATTGTTTACAGAAGAAGTGAAAGGGAATTGCCTTCAAGGCATGAGGAAATTGAAAACGCGAAGGAAGAAGGCATAAGGTTCCGTTTCCTTTCCGACCCCAGGGTAATACTCGGCAATGATGCGGGCTGGGTAAGGGCGATCAGGTGCGAAAAGATGCGTTTAAGCGATCCGGATGAATCCGGAAGGAAAAGGCCCGAGCCCACGGGGAAAGAGTTCACCATCAGTGTTGACCAGGTGATCATGGCAATCGGCCAGACATCAAATCCAATACTCGTGAGATCGATAAAAGGACTGAAACTCTGGGGTGACGGCTATATCGGAATCGACAGGGAAGGCAGGACAAACTTAAAGGGCATTTTTGCCGGAGGCGATATCTCAACGGGAGCTGCCACTGTTATAAGCGCCATGGGCGCCGGCAAACGCGCGGCAAGGTCAATTGATGAGTACATCATGGGCAGATAAAAACCTTCACCCCGGAAAATATAGCTGATTACTTATGGAGACCGACGGCAGAAGGGCCATCTTTGGCTGGGCCATGTATGACTGGGCGAATTCAGCTTTTGCCACGACTGTCATGGCGGGTTTTTTCCCTATTTTTTTTAAGCAGTTCTGGAGCGCCGGCGCTGACACCACATTGAGCACGGCCAGACTGGGACTGGCCAATTCCATTGCGGGCGTCACAGTAGCTGCATTGGCTCCGGCGCTGGGAGCTATTGCCGACAAAGGGACTTCAAAAAAGAAATTCCTCCTCTTCTTTGCTTTCACAGGCGTAATAATGACAACTTCCCTGTACATGGTTTCAGAGGGCGACTGGACTATGGCAATCATGCTTTATATTTTCGCAAGCGTCGGGTTTTCAGGAGGCAATATTTTTTATGATTCATTGATTACGGGAGTCGCTTCAAAGAAAAAGCTGGATTTTGTCTCAGCCCTCGGATTTTCTCTCGGATATCTCGGTGGAGGCATTCTTTTTGCGTTGAACGTATGGATGACCTTACGTCCTGAAACTTTTGGATTTGCGGATTCCCGGGAAGCTGTGCGATTTTCATTTCTTACGGTAGGCATCTGGTGGGCGGTATTTTCGATACCCGTCTTTCTGTTTGTAAAGGAGCCAGAGAATAAAACAGCGGTATCAGGCATCAGGGCGGTAAGGGCAGGCTTGGTTCAATTAAGAAACACCTTTCATGAAGCGCGTCATTTGAAGACCGTCTTTCTGTTCCTCGCGGCTTACTGGCTTTATATCGACGGAGTGGATACGATCGTCCGTATGGCCCTTGATTACGGAATATCAATAGGCTTTCAGGCCAATGATCTTATAGTTGCCCTGTTGATTACCCAGTTTGTGGGTTTCCCATCTGCCATCGGCTTTGGTTATCTTGGGGGAAAGATCGGCGCGAGACACGCCATCCTTATCGCGATTGCCGTTTATCTGATTGTCTCAATCTGGGCCTCTTTCATCCAGGACAAAAGTGAATTTTACATCCTGGCGATTATCATCGGCCTTGTGCAGGGCGGCATACAGGCATTGAGCCGCTCATTTTATGCCAGGATAATTCCAGTCGGCAAATCAGCCGAATATTTCGGGTTTTACAATATGCTCGGTAAATTCGCCGCTGTGTTCGGCCCTGTTGTTGTAGGCGGGACCGGATTACTGGTCAGATTTATGGGCTTCAGCGCCGACATTGCATCCCGTGCAAGTATTGCTTCAGTTTCTATATTCTTTATAGCCGGAGGAATCCTGTTCTGTTTTGTGGATGAAGAAAAGGGCAGGGAAGATGTTAAGTACCTGGAGAAGAATAGTTGAATGACGAAAAAACAGCATATTGAATTTAACGATCAGTTTCTTCACGCCCTCCGGATTATGGATGATACGGACAGAAATGTCTTTATCACGGGAAGGGCGGGCACAGGCAAATCCACCTTGCTTCAGTATTACAGGGACCGCACGAAAAAGAACATCGCGGTCCTCGCGCCGACCGGCGTTGCTGCGATTAATGTAAAAGGACAGACAATACATTCCTTCTTTAATTTCAAGCCGAACGTTACACCGGATACAGTCGGCAAGATCAGACCGAGGGACAAAGATATATACAGGAAGATAGATGCAATCATCATTGACGAAATCTCAATGGTGCGGGCAGACCTGCTTGATTGCGTGGACATTTTCCTGAGAAAGCACGGCAGGAAAAAGGCACGTCCATTCGGCGGGATACAGATGATCTTTATCGGTGACCTTTATCAGCTTCCGCCGGTTGTGACTTCAAGAGAAAAGGCGTTGTTTAAGGACCATTACCGGAGCCCCTATTTTTTCAGCGCGAGGGTCTTTGATGACGACCTCTTTTCAGGGATGTCCGCGCCCTTTGAAATGGAGTTTATCGAGCTTGAAAAGGTCTACCGGCAAAGAGATGAAAGGTTCCTGGATATCCTCAATCGTATCAGAAACAATACGGTCACCGATGATGATATAAAAGAAATAAACGGGAGATACAA
>JAUVPO010000165.1 GCA_030598625.1 Deferribacteres bacterium
CATATTAAAAAATATAATTAGTGGTATTTACCAAAACCCCTATTCACAAACAACCTTGCTTCTTTATCCCATTGATCTACAAGATGTTGGAATGGTACTCAGACCCCTGAAATATGATTATCCCCGCCTGAAAATCCTGATCCTTTTCCCCTGCCTTTTCGCCCTCCGCTCCCTTTTCCCCGATTCTTCGATATATAACTCCTCTTCCTGCGGATAGAGATCAAACAACTCCTGCCAGAAGGTTATGGAATTGGAGATATATAAAGGGTTATAAATCCTCCGGGGCTTCCCCACTAAAGGACAATCACCGGTACTGTACTTCGTATAAACAAGGCCGAGAACCTCACCTTCGCGGTTGACGTGAGGTTCAAAAGGGAATGTCATGCAGCACAGGGACCGCTTTGATCTGCGACAGTTTCCCGGAACGGGGCACTTGGAAAACACATAGTACGAAGCCGATTCTTCTATCATCTTTTTGATTGCTTTTTTTTTGGAAGTTATTTTTTTCCAGAATCTCCCGTTTTTTCCGTGCCAGTTAAATTCTTCGCGGAACAGTATCGGCACGACATTCTCGTTTTCACAGCAGGTCGGTATACCGTTGTTTTTCGGGGCGCACAGTTTCCCGCAATTGAAATCAATCATCCGGACAGACAACAGGCGGTAAAATCTCCGAAGCTGTTTTTCCGTAATCCTCGTTTTCATGGATATATTCAGATAGCCTTCATGGCAACCAGGATCGCCAACAGGCGATTTCTTGGAAGCTCAGCATCACCCACATAAACCGAAATGTCGGAGTCCTGCCTTGAAAAAACAAACTTTATGGATTTATCCGCTTTGGTTACATCTTCGGTAAAATGGACTTTTATATTCGCTTCACCGGCGCTGCCGGCGAAATAGACGCCGACGTCTCCGCTGTCAGCGGCGCCGGCAAACTCAAGGACAAAATCAGCTTCACTTTTCTGCGACGCAAAATATATTTTTTTATCCACGGGAATGTCCGTCCTTGTCAAGTAAAGAATTACATCAGCCTCTTCGGCCGTATCGGCCATATAAATCGAAATGTCCGCAACGCCCGCTTTGTCCACTATATATACTTTCTTGAAAACCTGGCCTGCCGAAGAGATATCAGGAAGATACAAACAAAATATGCTTATCCATGCTATCAATATGATTTTATGAATTTTCATGACGGAACCTCCTTTAAAATATAAAAATGCGCTGTTTGACTGGAAACCATACTATGTTAACATGCCGGAAAATGTTTTCCTATATAAAAACAATCAAACACCCCCCCGGACATTCCCGAAGATTGTAACACCATATTAATGAAAATATGATATAATGCTTTTGACAATTATTGTCCATAAAAAAAACGGGATAAAATGTTCGACAGCGTAGAGGCAATAAGGTCTAAATGTGCGAAGTATTATAAAGTAGACCTTCATGTACACTCACCTCTCAGCTTTGACTGGGAAAACCATTCAACACCTACCTTTACACGCAACCCCTTACTGGACGCAACAGGGGGAAACAGCAGGATATCTAAAAAACAGCTCGAAGCTTTTGTAAGTGAACTTGAAAAGTCAGGGCTGGATATAGCGGCAATTACCGACCATATGAAATATTCCTTCGGGGTTGCCCTCGCCGGTTATGCCGCGAAAAAAAACAAAGACATCGTCATACTTCCCGGGATAGAACTTAATCTAAGAATCAACAAACCGATATTAAATGAGTTCAGGATTTATGCGTTAGCTATTTTCCCCCCGGACATCGGCGGTGATATTGAAAAAATATTCCCGCCTGATTTTAGATCAGAATCCGAACGAAACGGAAAAGACGATGAACTCCTCATTGACAATATCGATGACTTGATAAAAAAAGTAAGAGACCTGGGCGGTAAGACAATCCTGTCCCATATCGACGGCAATGACGGTTTAAGGTATGCATACACAAAAGTTTCCACCTCCCTGATATTGAAGCCACTCTCTGAAAACCGGGAAAAGGACTGGAAATATTTCAGCGGCAGAGCAGACGACTCCTTAAATGACCTGATTTATAAATTCGATTGTCTTCAGGTGACGGAGACAAAAGAGCCTGTGCATATAAAAAGCATGTTCGATAATTCATCCATTCCCCTTATAATGGCGTCAAATGCCCATCACGTCAGGGAAGTTGGAAACAAAAACAACATTACATATATCAAAATGAAAGAAAAGAACATATCCGGTCTATATGAGGCATTTAACTTCCCGGCCACAAGGATACGTTTCAGGGGAAATCTTCCTGAAACCAAACCGCCGAGAATCAGGGGGGTCAGGATAATAGGTCGGCAAAACGGCGACAAGACATTATTCAAAAACACAACCGTGGGTTTTTCCGATAACCTGACATGCATTATCGGACCCAGGGGAAGCGGCAAGTCGACACTGATTGACGCCATACGATACGCAATGGGCTACAACCGCTGCCTTGATGAATTGAAACAGGTCAAGCACCAGATACTGGACAGGCAGGCAAACACCCTTCATGCATCCAGGATTGAGATATTATATGAAAAAAGCGACGGTATATTGCATAAAATCACAAGCACATACGATTCTAAGGAGCCGTACAACACCAAAATTTATGACAGCGGAGATAATGAGTTGAACATTAAGGACGTTGAAGCCTGCGGGAAATACCCTTTAAACCTTTATGGATGGAATGAACTGGAGCTGTCAGGCGGAGACCCGGCGTCTCAAAGGGAAAATCTGGACAAACTTATCGACGGACTCGGACAGTTAAAATATGAGAGGAAGCGGTTATACGAAAACCTGTTGCTGAATTCCGATAAAGCTCTGGCGCAATTAGAAGTACTGGAGGCATTTTTTGACCCGTCATTACATGAGACATCATTTACAAGATTAAGAGAATTTAAAAATGAATTCGACAAGTTGAATCCGGGCGGGGTGGATGAAAAATTCAAAAAACTCGATGAAACAGTTCAAAACATATATTTACTCGGCAACCTGAAGGAGAGGATATCATCCATAGAAAAGGGCTTGACCGGTCTGTCGGGAATTGACTATCAAAGTGTACTCGGAAGGCACGGGGCAAACACCTGGTGCAACGATTTCGTACACGAAAAACTGCAGATAACCGCCGTTAACAATGAAATCATGGGGAAGAAGGACGAAATTACAGACAGCATCTCCGGACTTGTCCGGGCGCTGGATGAAGAAGAGGCAAAACTGCGTAATGATAAAAATGAAATTTCAAGGCAGATACGCGCCGCTATCGGTGAAAAAGAGTCTATTACGGCAGATCTCAGGAATAACGCAAAAAGGAGATTTGATTCTGCAAACGAACAGTTTGAAGAATATAAAAGAGAGCTTGAAATCTTCGAAAAATATCCGGCTGAGCGAAATTACATTATTGAAAAGATAAAAGAAACCAATCAAAAGATATTCACCGCAAGAAAAAAAGGGATCGACGAGATCAGGGAAAAAATAAGCATTGTTACTGATCCCGGTTTTAACATAGGCCTTGTATTGCGCCCGGAAAAAGACAAATCCGGTTTTCTGTCGGAACTGGAGAAAAATAATATCGGCATTAAACATGACGGCGAATGGAACAGAAAGAAGACAGCGAATTTAATAGCGGACAAATTAAACCCGTTTGTCTTTGCCGATGCGCTGTAAAATAATCTGCCGGAAGAGCTGGTCCACAATATAACCTTCAGTGACAATAATATTGACTACAATTGCAGCATAGACAGAAAATACGCAAAAAAACTTACAGAGGGCAACTCCCCTTATGAAACCCTTCATGACATCGGTGTCCGCCGTTATAACAAAGACAGCATGAAGGCAACATTCCTGATCCAAAACATTCCTTTTGATGATGAGTTTTATGTGGAATTAAACGGCAAACCCATAAAAAACTGTTCCCCGGGGCAAAGATGCAGCGCCATGCTGCCCATTGTGACCCTGACATCCAATGCACCGATTATTATTGACCAGCCCGAGGACAACCTGGATAACCGCCTTGTGTCAAAAGCGATATTCAGGATTTTATCAAAATTGAAAGAGACAAGACAGATAATTGTTGCAACCCACAATCCGAACATATTAGTTTCAGGGGACACCGAACAGGCCATTGTTCTCAGGGACACAGGTGAAATCGAAAAATACGGTTCAATCGATGAACCCTCGATAATAAAAAATGTTGTCGAGCTTATGGAAGGCGGAAAAGAGGCATTTGAAAGAAGGAAGAATAAATATATCAATCACGTATGATAAAAAAAACGTACAGTGTAAGACCAAATATAAATAACCACATGAAATTCAAATAATCTTGGCCATGGAAACGCACCGGGACATTAAAGAGGCCGTTGCCGATTATATCTATGTAGTACGTGTAGAAGAAGGGATGCCTGTGGAGACATCCCATAGTGAGACCTGTTTTGCCGTAACAGGGTACAACAGGCAGGAGTTTACTGATAATCCCTCTTTGTGGATCGAAATGGTAGTTGAGGAAGACCGGCGCTTAGTGCTGCAGCAGGCAAAGCAGGCGCTTTCAGGACAGTTTCCTCCGCCTCTTGAGCACCGCATTATTCACAAGGGAGGTTCCGTCCGCCTGGTGGAGAGCTCTATTATTCCCAATCACGCTCCCGGAGGTAAACTTTTATCCTACTACGGCGTTATCAGGGACATCACCGAACGCAAAAAGGTAGAGATGGCTTTACAGCGGGCCGAACAGATGAAAATGGTGGGCGAATGGGCAACGACCCTGGCACACGAGATAAAAAATCCAC
>JAUVPO010000062.1 GCA_030598625.1 Deferribacteres bacterium
CAGACCCGGGGCAGCCGGACCGCCGCAATCAGTGAAAAGCCCCCTCTTCCCGGTTTAGAAAAAACAAATGAAAAAGCAGGCCGGCTTTTTCAACTTATACAAGACTTAAACCTGGAATACGGCCTGGAAAGATCTTTTAAAATGGCTGAAAAGAAACTGCTTCGGAACCGCTTTCTATTGGCCATAAGAAAGAAAGAGATCAAGGATGAAAAGCTGCTGGAGATCTGTAAGTTAATTAATATGCCCGGAAGATATTTTGAGGATTTTAAGGAAAATCTCTCTGATGCAAATATTGTCTTATTTGGTTTCGAGGAAAATGAAGAGAATTATGTTTACAAAGTATATCTGGAGTTCTGGGACAAGGTCAAAAAAGAAATCCGTAAAAAACAAAATAAAACCGATCCCGTGCTTTTGCATCTGGGCTTTAAATGGGATTCCCGTGATAACGACAAAGGGGCTGTCGCAAGATACACCTGCTACCCCATGCTTTCCGTCGATAATATTCTGAAAAGACTGTCAAACATTTATGACGGTCATGATGAAAGACCCTCTCTGAAAATAGCAAAGGAAATCATAAACCTTGCTGCAGGCAGGACAGCTGACGATATGTTTATTTATCTTGAGGTAAACGAAGAAAATAATCCGAGAAGGTCCTTTGATATAAATCTGTATAAGGCCACACTTCAATTAAGGGAGCTTTACCCTTTATTGTCGAAAATGCGCCGTCACTATTCAATCCCGTCCGGGGAATTTGATCACCTGTTTGAACAGGTCGGCGATAAAATATTCGGGCATCTGTCCGGTGGTATTGACAGAGAGGGAAAGGATTTCCTCACTACTTACTATGAAATAGAAGGGCTTTAACATCTTAGAGGAAACGGACATGACATTTAAGTCCCGCGGGAAGTTTAAGAGAAGGGTTGGGTAATTCCACACGCACACCAAAGGTCCCGCTGGCGGCATCAATAATGCTGTCCACAATAACAACTTTTCCCGTGTATACACCTCCAACAGGCTTTTCCGGTCGGACTTTGGCCCGCATGCCTTTCTTTATGGAGCCAATGTGCTGAACAGGAACTATTACTTCAACATTCAGCGGATTTATTCTCGCTGCCATGAGTATCGGGTCTTCACCGACGTATTCTCCGGGGGCAAGGAATCGTTCCACTACAATGCCATCAATCGTACTGCGGATGGTCCTCATTTTCAGCTTTTCAAGGGCCTCAAGAAGCTGCAGTTCAGCCATCTGAATTTCGGTCTCGATTTCATCTTTTTCGTGTATTGAAATTAGCTTCTTTTGGTAAAGGTCTTCGTTCCGCAAGGCCTTGCGTTTCCCGAATTCAACACGGGCGCGGGCCGATTCTACAGCGGCTTCTTCGACACCGGATTTTAGACGCGCCAATACCTGGTCCTTTTTGATCATATCTCCCCTTTCAACGGCAACCTCTTCCAGGATTCCGTGCACCTGGCTGCTGAAGGCGACTTCCTCGTAAGGCTCAATCAAACATTCAAGTTCTTCCCCTGCCGCATTTCCGACTGATATTACAAAAGTAAATAAAAGAAGTGCGGAACCGCCAAAAAAAAGAAATAAAGATTTCATGTCCATCCTCCCATGCTGTGTAATGCCTGTTTCGATTATTCTGAACGTCCTGAAAATGATAATATGTCCCCTACCTGTTCATCCTGTTTTAACAGCTCCTTCCGCATGCCGGCATGGACCCGCTCAATCTTTTTTTGCGCGCGCCGGATCGCGAATTTCCCTGCCCGTTTCCCGATAAAAAAGCCGGTTTTCATCAGCCGTCTCGCTAACCAGCGGGACAAGCGGGCCCGTCCATCTCCAAGTACAGGATCATCCAGCGACAGGATGGCCTCATAACTCCCCGGGTCTCCCTGCCGTCCGCAACGACCGGCCAGTTGCCGGTCAATGCGACCGGCCTCATGACGTTCCGTAAGTATTACATGAAGACCTCCCAGCTCTGCAACTCCAGCGCCCAGCTTTATATCAGTGCCACGACCTGCCATATTTGTAGCGATAGTAATTCGACTGTTTTCACCGGCACGTGCGACAATGGCTGCTTCATCCTGTTCAAGTTTTGCATTCAGAATATCATGTTCCAGACCTGCTTCCCTGAAGAGATGGCTGACATGTTCCGATGCTGAGACAGTGCGGGTGCCTACGAGTACCGGCCGGCCGCTTTGATTTAATTTCCGTACACAATCCAAAACTGCTTTCCATCTGGAATCAGCCGTAAAAAAGATCTGATCCGGGCAGCGCCTTCGATTTACCGGCCGATTCGTTTGTACACGCATAACCGGCAGGCCATATACTGACCACAATTCACCCGAAACCTCTCTTGCCGTACCGGTCATCCCTGAAAGATGCAAATAGCGCCTGAAAAACTTCTGATAACTGATTCTGGCCAGCGTTCTATTCTGAGAGGATAACTCACATCCCTCTTTTATTTCAATGAGCTGATGAAGTCCCTGCTCCCAGGAACGGTCCGGCATTACCCGGCCGGTAAACTCATCTATGATCTGTATTTTCCCATCCTGCACAAGGTAGTGCTCATCCCGCCGGAACAATAGTCTGGCTGTCAACGCGAGACGCACTATCTCCTGACGTCTCACCGATCCCGTCCATAAAGGGCCCATTGCCTTCGTCAGCTCCCTGAGCCTGTCTTTCCCACTATCGGTTATTTCGATAGTACGCAAATGATGCTTGTTCCGGTAGTCACTGCCTTCATGCAATGCATCGGCCAGTTCCATTGCCTGTTTCATAAACTGATGTTCTTCCTTAACGCTGACAGCCCTGGAAATCAAAAGCGGCGTACGGGCCTCGTCAATCAGTATACTATCCGCCTCATCGACTATTGCAAAGTGAAGTCCTCTCAAAAGAACGCGTTGTGACCGGTTGTTTCCTGCATATAGATATTCAGCCTGCAAACGCAGCGCATCCTGACGGTCCTTGAGCGTCATTCTGTCCCTGAGGTAGTCGAAGACAATCTCCTTGTTTGTGCAATAGACAATGTTGCTCTGATAAGCCGAACGCCTTTCCTCCTGGCTTAAATCGTGAGTAACGCATCCGACGGTAAGACCGAGGGCCTCATAAACGGGGCCCATCCATCCGGCATCGCGGGCAGTAAGATAGTCGTTTACACTGATCACATGAACAGGAACGCCTGCAAGCGCGGCAGTTCCTGCTGCGAGTGTTGCGGTAAGGGTCTTGCCTTCACCCGTCTCCATTTCCGCTACCATCCCTTTAAGCAACAGAGCTCCGCCGATAAGCTGGCAGTCGAAATGGCTCATACCCAAAGTCCTTCCGGCTGCCTCACGGATCAATGAAAAACTTCCGGCTACCAGTTCGTCATGAAAACCTTTCCTGCGCATTTCGAGGCCAAGCTTTCTTGCCTCCTCTCTCATTTCTTTATCACTCATCTTTTCGATAATTACCGCGTGCCTTTTGACCAATGGAACAATGTCCTTTATCCGGCCTGAACGTGAACGCCAGTGTCGCTTCAAGTCACCAGTCATAATCCTGACTTTGCTCTCAATTGCGCTTATACGGCGTTCTTTGCGCTCCGGGCGGAAGTCATGAGTCGCAGGCGCGCAGCTTAAAAGGTCACTCAACATTATTCAGCGGTATCCTTTGCAATAAAAAAGAACTAATCTTTCCATTCAGACATCAAACCTTCTGAGCAGCAAACCGCGAATACTGCGGTACCACCGGTATGCCAATGGTTCGGGACCATGCTCAAATCTGATAAAGACACGCTCACCTATGCTCCCGGCTGCTGTTCCGTATAATGCAATCTCGAACTGAAAAAGCTTCTCAAATGACTTTGCCTCCTGTTTTTCACGAGGGTCAAGGGCAATAGTGCCGCCGCCCTCCAGGCTTAAAGCCAGGCTGGGAAGCTCCCTGGATGCGGCCGGTACTTCCCGCACGATCACAGCCGGGATTGTTTCTTCTATGGCTTCGGCAAGCCGTGCTTCTACCTTAATTGTCCTGTTGCGAATTCGGTCCACCATATCCTGGTTAACGACTGCCCGGACAACGGCATGCGAGAAATCCGCTACATACCCCAGCGGCGTTCCACGACTTACAAAGCGGCCGGGCATGTCCTGCGAATCGGGCATTATAAAGATACCGTCTGAGGTGCTGCGGACCATCAGTCCTTCCAGACGTTCATTCGTCTGTGACAGTTCCGCCTCAACACGTTTGATTTCATCCCTGAGTATCTCTGTCTCTGTCCGGTCTGAGAGCAAACTCAACCTGTACCGGGCATCAAGTTCACCGAGACTGGCCTGTAATATCTTCACCCGGGCGGTCAAATCCGCATTATCGCATATCACCAGTAGATCACCGCTGTGCACTTCCTCTCCGGGAGAAGCAACCACTTCCATAATAAATCCCTCTGTGCCGGCATGGATCCTTGACTCTTCCGGTACCCAGAGAATTCCTTCGGCCATCGTAAAAAAGGGTACCGGCACCCTCAATAAGAAAACAGCAATTATTCCCGACAGTGCAATGCAGTAAAGTATGATGCGGACTCTTTTACGCCGTATGCGAATATCAGTAATAATGGAATGAACAACTTTTGTCAGGGGCAAAATCGTCATGCTGAAAATGCCCCATGCTGCAATCACAACGCCTATAATAAAAAACTTTCCCGCGACAAAAAGGGCTATTCTTATGGTTATAAAAATCCGGTAAACAAAGGAAGCCAACGCATAAAATACCATCCAGAAAGCCTCGCCGGGCGATGAAAGCGGCGATTGAACGTCGACTATGCCGAGCACGTAACGCTTCAGCAGATAACCTATGTATTGATTGCTTCGAGACCCTAAATTCGGTATCTCCAGATAATCAGACAGAACATAATAAGCATCGAATCTCAACAAGGGATTGCCGTTGAAAAAGAGCGTCGACACACCGGCGATAAGCATAACGTTAAATGCCACTGCCCTTACGGAACCGGGTTCCACATTTACCCACAAGAATGCGGCAATAGCAGCCAAAAAAAGTTCAACGAGTATACCCGCGGCTCCCACAAGTATTCTTTTCCGCTTTTCCGTAAAAGCAGTGGAAGATGACGCGTCCACATAGGGAACGGGCATAAAGACAAGTATCATAATTCCCATTTCATGCACTTCGCCCCCGAAACGTTTTACCGTATAAGCATGACCGAATTCGTGCAATGTCTTGACAACCGGGTAGATAATCCAGAGCAGCAGGAGGTTTTCCATGCTCATAATCCGGTCTGTAAGGTTGGATGTGAGTTCCTTCCAGTGAAGACCGATAAGGATAAGGGCTGTAAATACGACGGAACACCACAGTACGAATCCCGCCCATCCGAGGAAAGGGCGCACCAGAAACATGGTGCGCTCCAGAAAACGCTCCGGATCCAGGATCGGCAGGCGTACGGCCAGCGGTGACCGCAAAGTGCCAAGCCAACGACTGCGCTGCCACCGCACATGGCGTTGATGGAGATCAGATATGTCCGGCGGTATGTCTGACTGTAACGCGTCAGCCCTGTGCAGTTGGGACAGGAGACCGATTACTTCATCCTGGGTCGGCATATCATCACCAAGGCGTTCACAGGCAGCCTCCCATATTTCTTTAAGAGTCCGCATTCCATCCATGAGCCCTATAATGAGATACGCCTCCGGTGAAAAACGATGGAAACGCCCCGTAGAATGGTCCTGCAGTACATACCAGTCCTTTCCACGGTAAGTATGCCGGTGTATGTGTACATGGCTTCGGAGGCGCGGCTTTATGTCCGCCACCCGATACCATGAGTTACTGAACAGGGAAATTACCACTACCTTTACTCCTTACGGCCACCATGACCATATCCATAGCCGGGTCCATTCTACCAGGCTCCGGGTCCAGATAGAGATCAACTTGCGCCGGTCAACAGAAATTTTCCCTATACCTTCCATGCCGGGACGCAGGCGCTGTGTTACATTCTGCAGCTGCGCCTCGACACGAAAATAGTTCCGGCCTTCTTCGGGTGTTGTTATAGGTGTGATTTTCTCAATGATAAAATCAAACTGTTCATCCGGAATAGATGACAGCAGCAAATTGCCGTGCTGCCCTTTACGCACATCAGCGATCCGTCGCTCATCCACCTTAAGAATAACACGATAAGAATCCAGAGGAGTGACCTCGAAAAGCACCTCGCCCTGCTCCACAAGCCCGCCGAGCCTCTGGCTGAGGTCACCGCTGATTACGATACCGTCAAAAGGAGCGCGTATGAGAGTACGTTCCAGTTTGCTCT
Organism: Deferribacteres bacterium; assembly: GCA_030598625.1. Classification (GTDB taxonomy): domain Bacteria; phylum Nitrospirota; class Thermodesulfovibrionia; order UBA6902; family UBA6902; genus JAUVPO01. The sequence goes on from JAUVPO010000062.1 coordinate 6,279, forward strand.
CGACCAGATTAAGCTGGGCCGCAGCCTGATCAAGCTTGGCGTCCATGATTTTGACCTGAGCGCGTTCATGCTTTGCAAGGGCCTCCTGATACTGTCGCTGAAACTGTGTTCGCTGGCTCATCCAGTTGAGTCTTTCAAGGCGTAGATCACGATCATCCAGAGTACACATTAGCATTTCATTTTTCACGACGTCACCTGCCCGCACATATGCTTCCTTTATATATCCGTTAAACGGAGCGACAGCGACCCGGCGTACAGTACCCTCAAGCGCCGTGTCCGCGGAGAGACGGTATTCTCCGGTCGCAATGCTGAAAAATACCAATAAAGCTGTTATGAGAATGGCCGCCAGTTTTCTTCCCGCGTATCTCGGGCCGACAAGACGGATGATTTGCCGTCCGATTGAATCACTGATTTTAAAAATAAGCAGTCTGTCATTCAGTCGTTTTGATTCCAGGGCAGGGGCCGCCAGCGCGGAAATACTTCTGCAAAACTCGACGTCGTCTTTGCTGAATGGCTCTTCCGAGGGTCGCTCCAGTGTAAGCGCGCCGTAATAATGTCCATTGACGTATAGAGGAATCGTAATAATCGATTCTTCCCCGTAGAGCTTTGCCAGCTCTCTGTGGTCTCTGGTCACAAGCACTTCGGCTTCTGCAGTCAAGGGATATAGTATTTCCCGGCGCTGAATGATTGACTCATCCATAGCCTTGCTTATGGCCTTGATCAGGTTCATGTGTTTGCCGAACTGGGCGCTGTGGGATATGGACTGTACATGTACATGGTTTTTACGCATAAATCCCAGACTCACCCTGTCGCAGCTCAGGTGTGAAGCCAGTTCAGTTACGAAGGTCATGCACGCGGACTTAAAATGGTCCTGAGACAGTACACCGGCCAGCAAATCAACGGCTGATTTCAAACGGGTCAACGCAGCGCCGTCCTCCGAAGCCCTTTGACGGCGGAAAAAGAGCTCCATCCACGCGACACCCCATTGAAGCTGCTCCATGACAGATCTGATTTCACTTTCAGCGCGTGCTGTAACCTCTATCGCCACCACACCGTGGATCTGTCCGTCGATCATGACCGGATATGCAACGCCATAGTGGAGAAGTGAAGAGGGCCTCTCTCCTGAAGGCATGGGTAATTCTGTAAGAAGGCCGCATTGCTGCTCAATAACACGCTCTGATATCTCGGCAAGACGCTCCACATCCGTCTCGCCTTCAGGCCATTTTGAGACGGGAACAAAGGACTTTTGCTCCCGCTCACTCATTACAAGGAGGCTTTGGACTGTGTTGGGTATCAGCTGGGATTGTAAACCGAGCCAGTTGCGGAAATAATCTTTCCGGTCAGCGGCATCCTCAAAACGCGACCATAATTGGGAGACGCTCTTTGAGGTATTTTTAAATTCCTCAGATGTATCGGGTTCCATGGATGACGAACTCAGCCATTATTTTATTTACCTGCCTATTTATTTTCAGCTTCGATATTAAGTTCGCCGAACCGGGACTCATACTGCTGGACAACATTGTTGAGAAGCGTTGAAAGACGCTTTGCGACATAGGGATTGAGGATGATGCGGTCCGACAGATCTATAACGAGTTCCTTCTGCCCTGAGTTCCAGGACTGGTTGGTGCCGAACAGAATAGTCACCTCTTCCCGCGTACTGTTGACATTACATACGTTTGCATAAGTACTTCTCATTTTTTCCTGGTCCCAACGCAGATTAATTTTTTCCTGATCTTTTGATTTTTGTGTCATTAATATTCTTCCTCCTATAGTTTATTTTATCGTTATTAACAGTTGCTCTTATATTTAATTATATAGCATATTAATATCATAGTTTACCCCTGAGAGCACTAATCTTTCAATGAAAAATATTACCAGTGTATGAAACGGCGGTTACTTTCATCCTGCTCAAGCTTCCTGAATACGGCACGATCGAGGAATTTCCGGCGCTTTGAACAAACCGATGAACTTACGTTCCATCCTGTCAATCCTGCCACCAAAGTTACCAGGTCATTCCCGGTTTCTGTTTTGTCCTGCTCACCATTTACATCCTCTTCCTTCTGTTCATTTTCCATAATATCTTTTGGTGGCTCCATTGGAATCGTAATGACCTTTCCCGGATAGATCAGGTCCGCATCAATAATTCCGGGATTAATTTTCTGGATCTCGGGCCACAGGAAGGGATCTCCCAGTTTGTCTTCTGCAATCTTCCAGAGGGTATCTCCCTTTTTCACAACATATTCTTCCGGGGTTATTGCCGGTCCTTCCTCAACCAGCGGTGCAGGCGGTCTTATATACGTATACGAGCCGCTGTGAGACGGGTATGAAGGCCTTGCAGCCTCCGCAATCCCGGGAGCTTCCGGTTCCACTCGTTCAGAAGGCAGGATACCGCCCCGTGAAATTGCATGCAGGCTTAACGGGTTCGATGTAAAAGGAGATCCATACAAACCAAACAATGTATTAGCGATCAGATCAGTCCCGTATGACGACATGGTAACAACATGTATTGCTTTATTATCATCAAAAGTTACCCTGGCATATTCGCCGATCATAATATCTTCACCGAAATCTCCATAAAATGTATCACTGCCGGCTCCGCCGAGCATAACGTCATTTCCGCTTCCACCGATGAGCGTGTCATCGCCTCCTTTTCCGGGATTCTCCGTGGCAATCGTATCAAGCACCGTCTCACCGTTAATGTCCGTATGGGAACTCTCTTTGCCATAATCACCGATCATCATGATGCCAAGGCTCGAAGCAGAGGCATCCAACGTGTCTGCTCCGCCTTCGCCTAACATAACAAGAAATCCATTTTCATCAGGGTTCAG
>JAUVPO010000175.1 GCA_030598625.1 Deferribacteres bacterium
CCATTACTTTTTGACAGAGGTTTTGCACATGTTCTAAATTATGACTTACAAATATTACTGCGCTGGCTTTTTCTCTTATTTCAGAAAGCCTCCTGAGGCCCTTATTCTGGAAGTTGATGTCCCCTACACTCAACACCTCATCTATCAGCAGTATCTCCGGCATTACATTTGCTGCAATTGAAAACCCCAGCCTTACTTGCATACCTGAACTGAAATGCTTCACCGGGGCATCAATGAAATCTCCGATATCTGCAAAATCCACAATGTCATCAAACTTCCTGTCTATCTCCTTTTTACTCATACCGAGAATTGCGCCATTTACATAAATATTCTCCCTGCCGGTAAGCATCGGATGAAATCCCGCGCCGACTTCAATTAACGCCCCAACCCTTCCTTTGATTTCTATCTGTCCTTTATCAGGCATGAATATGCCATTAAGCATTTTAAGCATTGTGCTTTTACCGGATCCGTTAGGGCCGATTATTCCAAGGGTCTCCCCCTGCCCTATCTCAAACGAAACATTATCAAGCGCCCAGAATTCCCCCTCCCTAAGTTCCTCCGAACGTGAACTCAAGCCCATCATGTTACGGGAAATATCCAGTGCCCCGTAAAGCATTACATGCTTCAGGATTCTGCAAAATTTTTTGGATGTATTTTCAACTTTTATTACACTATGGTCAGCCATTTATTTACACTCTCTCTGCAATCTTGGGTTCAACAATATGAAACAACCTCCAGAAAAAAAGAAAAATCAGCAGCGAAAAAAGGGTTGAACCCCAAAAGCCGGCAGGGTTTGAAAATTTTCCTGTAAAAACAATATCTCTACATGCAATAATGAGATGGCTTAACGGGTTCCATTTATTGACCGCAACAAACAATCCTGATTCAGGCGCAGGGTAAAGCACCGGCACCAAAAATAAAAGAAATGTGGTAAGAAGAGTAACAATATTAACTGTGTCCCGAAAAACACCTGTAAGAAGTGAGAGGAAAAATCCCATGCCCAGAGTGAGCAAAAATACGGGGACCGCTGCAAAAGGCAAAAAAATAGCTGTCCAGGCAGGAGTAACTTTATATATTAAAAACACTATGACGGTAAGTACAATCCGGACTATAAATTCAACGACTGCCTGTCCTATGGAAGATATAACGAGACTTGATTTCGGAAAATTGATTTTTGTAACCATTCCTCCCGCAGAAACAATACTGTTGCTGCATGCGGAAAGACCTGTGGAAAAGAGTGTCCAGACCGTAAGTCCGACAATTGCAAAGGCAGGATACGGTACATCTGTTGAACCTAAATTAAACACCCCTGTCTTGTTCAGGTATACAAAGATTCCAACTGTAATTATCGGATTTAAAACTGCCCACAGAATGCCGAAAAGTGATTGTCTGTATTTGGCGCTGAAATCCCTCAGAAACAGTCTCCATATCAATCCTCTGCTTCTTAAGAAATTTTGAAACATATCGCGCCAGACCGAAAAAAAACCCATTTTAAGGAACATGTCCGGACAGTAAAGACTATTTTTTTCGGTTTTCAATTAGATCTCCCCCTGCGATAAAATATTTTCAGCAGGCACGCCGATTGCCAAAAGCTTTTTGTGAAGTTCTTCTTTCCTGAACATACTGGTAATAACAACGCGATCGCAAGCCCCTGTCTTTAAATCTTCCAATGGCCTGACAGTATAATTAAAAAACTTCTTTTTCCCCTTTTCATAGTCTACGACCATAATAAGTTCTATCTCAAATGCCTGAATCGATATATAAGCTATCTCCGCAACTTCATCCACTCCGCAAAAAACAACTTTTTTAACATTCTCTTTTTCCAGTCGGCGGAACAGTACCTGAAAATCTTTTTTTGCAATTTTATAAAGATTCGTAAAATTTTGTAAGTGCTTATATGTAAGCCGGCTTTTTTCGGCAAAACCTTTCGGTGTGAGATAATAAGCATATCTTTTGGACGGGATTGCCTTTATGGTTACGTATCCCTTTGAAATAAGATTCTTCATATATGAATTGACGAGACCGAGGGCTATGTTAAGTCTTTTGCTTAGGTCACGCTGGGAAAGGTTTTTCTCATTTGATATCTCAACAAGGAGAAGAAGATCTTTATACGTATCCCGATTTTCACGCCCCTTCTTGTTCATATTCTGAACGTTCATATATTGAACATACCATGAAAAAACCAGTCTGTCAAGGGCAAATTCAAAAAATGAACTGCCTCGAAGCCTGACTTCGAGAAATTCTTCCATTAATAATCCGCGTATTAAAATTTAAAATTAACTCATAAGAATATAAATACATTGAATTATTCCACATCATATTGCTATTATTTAACATTTGATCCGACAAAATCATTAAGAGAGACCTCCGATCTTTAAAGCCGTTATCCGGTTTTCGTTATTCGGAATGGAGGGGATAAACAATTCACCGTTCGCTTGCCGGAATAGCCACAATATAGCAACTGATAATCTATTGATCAGCGTTCCTGAAAACAGGCGAACTATTGGATGCGATATGGAAACTATTAATCATCAGGAGAAATCCGGAATATGCAGAATAAATTTAATTCTGTTGGCCGTCACCCTTGCGTTTTCTATATTGTATTCATGGTGTTTTAGCCTGCATCAGCCGGCTGCCCAGCAGTTGGGGATTCCCGTTACATATCAGGGCAGTATAGTTTCTGACGAAGAAGAAAAAAGGCTGTCCCTTCCATCGTTTGTATATGCAGAGCCGGTCATGAATGAAATTTACATTATTGACGGTAAAGGAAGGATTATTATATATACTTCGGATTTTTTCCCCCTTTATACAATGGATAAAAAAAACGGCATTGAATCGCCCCAGGGGATAACAGTAGATGACGAAGGCAATGTTTACGTTGCCCAGTCAGCGTCAAGGGGCAACCCCAGACCAAGGATATCGGTTTTAAATGCATGTCTTCAGTGGCATCATGACATTTATTTTAAGGGATTTGAAGGAGCTGAATCGTTTGCCCCGTATCGCCTCGCCCTGGATAAAGAGGGGAATATTTTTGTGGCCGGATCAGATTATCCCGGCGTCCTTATTTTGAACAGCTCCGGCCAACTCATTGATATATTGGAGGTTGAAGAAGAGGGGAAAAAAGTGAAATTGACCAATGTGACACTGGATGAAAAAGGCAAAATATATCTCGTGAGTGAGGAAATGAGTCACATTTATGTCTATGACGAGCACAGGAAGTTCCTTTTGAAATTCGGCGAAAAGGGCGGGAGTTCCGGCAAGTTAAGCCGTCCAAAGGCAGTAGGTGTGGATTATCGTAAAGGCAGGATGTATGTAGTTGATTATATGAGGCATACAATAAGCGTCTATAGTCTGGACGGCACATTTATTTTTGAATTCGGCGGAATGGGCTGGGGAGAAGGGTGGTTTCAGCATCCGCTTGATCTGGCTATTGACTCTGGAAGCAGGATAATAGTTGCGGATTTATTTAATCAAAGGGTACAGGTGTTTAATTCCTGGTAATCGGTCACGACACAATTAGCCGGTCAACGGTCACTTATTTATAAAAAAATGACAGGCACCCGGCGCAATATTAATAACAATGAACAATAAAAAAAATAAATTACTGCTTTTTTTTATTTTAAATTTCTATTTCCTCACCGTCCTGTTTGGCTGCACCACGGCAATAGTGGAACATATCGAGCCGCCAGGGCTTAACGAAGGCCAGGTCAGTCTCTTTCTTAACGGACCCGAGAAGTCTTCTCTGGATATCTCATTTGATTTATCGGCAGTCACTATTGTGACCAAAGACGGAACACCAAGAAATGTTTTGGCCTCCCCCTTACGTATTAATTCATATGCCGTAACGGGCCGCCAGGTCCTTTTGGGTGAAAGGTCTCTTCCCGAAGGCGCGTATACAAAACTTTTTCTCACTGTTAAAGAGGCTTCTATCAGGAAAAACGGCAGGATGGCGCACCTGGCGCTGCCGCCTGATGGAATAGAGATAGCTATAGATATTAAGGTAAGGAAAAGGCAGAATACCGTATTGTTTTTAAGCTGGAACCCGGATCAATCAGTCTCTGACAAATACCTGTTCAATCCCGCATTTGCCGTCAAGGGACAAATTCCTGAATTAAGCACGCTTCTTATTTACGTAACAAACGAAGGGTCAAACAATGTCTCTGTGATCAACAGAGAATTGGGTGAAGTAGTGGCAACCATTATGGTTGGCGATAGACCGAGGGGGATCGCAGCAGGGTCAAGGAGAGAGCAGTTGAGGATCTATGTTGCCAATTCAGGGGCTGACAGTATCTCCGTGATTGACCCGACCGTGAACAAGGTTGAAAATGTTATTCCAATCAGGTTCGGCAAAGAACCCGAAGGCATAGCAGTGGCAAGATTATCCTATGACAAAGAGCTTATATTCGTGACAAATTACAGCTCCAATACTGTATCCGTCGTTGACACCATGACTTTTCAGGAGACTGAAAAGGTAGATGTCGGGTTAGGCCCTGTAGCAGTGGTGGTGGATCCTCCTACAGAGGACCTCGCTGGAACCAGGTC
>JAUVPO010000077.1 GCA_030598625.1 Deferribacteres bacterium
CCTCTGGTCGAAATGACATATGCAGGCATTTTCATGCTTTTGCAAGAGGCTCTTGATTTAAAGATTTTCTTAATTGCTCTTTATTCTCATGAAATACGCAAAGTATATTTTCTAAGTTTTTTGTCATTTGAGGTCAATTAAATGGAAAATCAGCTTTTGCCGGAATTTCAGGAATTTCTACGCTCACGCCGCCTTGTTAATAAAAAGTATATACATTTCTATGCATACTGGGCAAGTAAATTCTTGTCATTTTCAAATAAAAACATGGGATTAAATTATGAGTTGCAGGTCCGGTAATTCTTTTACCTCAACCTCAGAAAAGCCAGTGACTCTATATGAAAAGTCTGGGGGAAGAAGTCGATCATCCTTATTGACTCAATGTCGTATTTTACCGTCAGTTTTTTCAGGTCCCTTGAAAAGGTCGCCGGATTGCAGGATATATATACAATCCGCTCAGGCTTCAGAGCAAGCACATTGTTCATCGTCCTGTTTGTCAGACCGGGTCTTGGCGGGTCAAGGAGAATAATATCAAACTCATCTTTTGAGTGAAAGCTTTCAGATGAGGCATGGATAAACCTGTAATTTCCGATGTTATTGATCTCCAGATTTCTCATACCGTCTTCTATGGCATACGGGTTTTCCTCGACCGCGGTCACATCGGCATCCACTGCAAGCGGCAGGGAAAAATTACCGGCGCCGGCGTAGAGGTCCAATATCCTTTTGTTTTTGAGGGGCTGGATTTTCTCTTTTATAAGTCCTGCGAGGAGCCGGTTCATCTCCCAGTGGCTCTGGAAAAAACTCATCGGGGACACGGTATATTTTAAATTTTCAAGGTCCAGGGTTATAAAAGGTCCTCCGTATGCAAAGACCTTTTTGTCTGCCGTCTCAATTAATAAACCTGCCGGGTCCGGAAACCTTGAGGCCAGTTTATCAAGGTCCGCCCCTGATACGGCGCGCTCGGTGACTTTGATTAATACGGTAAGGCGGTCCCCTCTGGTTATATGCATTTCTTTAACGGCAAATCCTTTTAGCTTGTCCTTTGTTTCCCGGAAATAGTCATTTATCCCTTTTGCCATAAGGGCGCAGCCGTCTATGTCGACAACTTCTCTTGAATTTTCCCTGTAAAAACCGGTTTTATTGCCGGAGATTTTAAACTGTCCCCTTAACCTGTAGTTCCATGGATTGCCGGCAATGACGGATGCGGAGATTTCCGTCTCTATTTTTGCCAGCCGCCTTAGACAGTCCCTGAGGATTTCTTCCTTTAACCTTACTTGCAGGTCATACGGGATATGCTGATAATGGCACCCGCCGCATGACCTGAAATACCTGCATGCGGGTTCTGTCCTTTCAGGGGAAGGTTCCATGATTTTCCCGGCTGAAGCCGTCAGGTAATCTCTTTTTTCATTTTCAATATTTATCTCTACCGTTTCTCCCGGAAGGACAGCGCCCTTTATCATCACGACCTTCCCCCCGTATCTGCCGATGGAGATGCCTCCATATGCGGGACGTTCAACTTTGACGACTGCGGTTGATTTGATTTTTAAGCCCATCAAAGTTATATTAACCAAAATTCATAAAATACTTTTTCTATTATGAAACTTAACAAAGACATTATTGAAGAAATATACGAACATGCACTGAAAGAGTATCCTGATGAGTGCTGCGGTATGGTGACGGGAGATAGCAATAGCCAGGATGTTCACTTATGCAAAAACATTCAGAACATGCTTCATGCGGAAGACCATGTCAGATTCCCCCGGGACGCTCGAACAGCCTATGTTATTGAAAGAGAGGAAGCGGACAAAATTATTTCGTCGGCGACAAAACAGGGCAAAGAGATTATGGCCTTTTATCACTCCCACACGGAACATGAGGCATATTTTTCAGAAGAAGATTTTGCGGCGCAGACTGTCTTTGGCGAGCCGGAATTCCCGTATGCCTTACATGTTGTAGTTTCCGTCAGGAACGGAAAGGTCCATGACTTGAAATGCTTCAGGTGGGACAGATATAAAAAAATTTTCACAGTCATGGAAAGCTGCGGTTAATTATTGCGTATTTTCTGATTCGCTTACCGGTTCAACTACGCTCGTCCGTTCAACGGCATTTAATAATTCCCCTTCAAGCTCCTGGATTCTTTTTTTGTCGGCCCGCGCCTGCTTTGTTTTCTTCCACCATGACGGTACTAATAAAAAAATGCCTGTCACAATACCCGCGACAAAAGGCGTCGCGAGCATAAGGGCAAGAGAGTTTGAACGTGTCCATTTAATAAATGTAATAGTCACAACAGTGGTCGGGTTTTGCACGGCGAGAAGACCGAACACAAGCAATATAACAATCGCGACAAAAAGAAGAAATTGCATAAAATACCTCCTTAGCCGATTATAATCGAGGAAGCCCTTAAAAATAAAGCTGACGGTTCCGGTTCGACAGGAAAGACCCGTCTGGGTGTTGAGGTAAGATTAGTGGAAGGGAAGTTAAGATAAAACAAATAGATTATCTAATTCATAACGATTACGTCCTGCGCCTGAGGGCCTTTGGGACCCTGGATAATTGTAAACTTCACCCTGTTCCCCTCCTCAATGGAACATTCGCTTTCTTCACAACGAATAGAGCTGTAGTGAACAAAGATTTCTCCACCTTTGTCGCGCGTGATAAAACCATAACCTTTAATGTTATCGAACCACTTGACAATTCCGGTTTCAGGTTGTGTCATTATTTTCGCATTTCCTTATGAAAAGAAACAGGGAGGGAACCGAAGTCATCCGGGGCGGTTTAGATAATTATTAAAAAAGCAGTCCTCGAAGCCCCTTTAGCCAATGCAAAGACCTTTTATTATCAATCCCCTGCTTAATAATATTTGTCCGGCAAATAAAATTATATGCTCCGTACAAAGAAAATTTGAATCTTATGCACTTTTTTAACACTTGCACCTGAATTTGTCCAATTTATTATTATTATAAAGCTATTACAATGATTGGTTAACTGAAGTACGGGATTTTAAACTCTGTTTTGGTATTCTCTCAATACCAGGTCCATTATAATGGCATCCTCATCAGGCGTTTTATAATAATTCCGTCGCTTGCCCTTAATGCTAAATCCGTATTTTTCATACAGTGTTATAGCAGCGGTGTTTGACTCTCTTACTTCAAGGGTAATATCCGTATCCGGTTTCAAATGTCTTAATCCATGGAGCGCGTCATTCAGCAGCATGCCAGCTATACCCATTCGTCTGAACTCAGGCGAGACGGCAAGATTCAGTAGATCTATCAAATCCGGAATTGTCCTTATGCATATGTAACCGGCAACTTTTCCATCTAATACTGCAACCCTCAAAAACGCATCTTTGTTTTCGATTTCATATTCAAAGGATTTATTAGACCACGGGGCGGTATGGCTCCCTCTTTCAATGACACAAACCCGTGGAAGGTCGTCGTGCTGCATTTCCCTGATGATTATCCCTTCCAACGAATTTCCGCCTCGGATTTTCTTATATAAAAAGGGGTGAGACTAATAGGATCAGTGATTATTCCCTGATTTATTTTTTCAATTGCCATCTCGGCAACGGTTGATGCTGATGGAGACATTTTTGATGGAGGCGCGAAAATGGCATTTGTCTTCAGGATATCTGCAATAAGTGTCTTGTAAGTTACTGTCGCATCTCCCATTAATACAACCGGTCCCCTGATCTGCTCTAATAATTCGCCGGGATTTATCGCGGTTGCCGGCAATATCTTCCTCAAGAGCGTGCCTTCCCACTTATACAGCCCTGCGTATACTTCATTTTTTCTTGCGTCAAGCATGGGGCATATCAAGTGTGAACAAAAAGGCAAAGACGCGGCAAAGGCGTCAATCGTCGGCACCGGCACAATCGGTTTATTGGTTGCATATGAAAGACCCTTTGCAGTGCTGAGGCCGATCCTCAGTCCCGTAAAAGAGCCGGGTCCGATAGATACCGCAAGCGCGTCAATTTCTTCTATGGATATACCTGAAGCCCGTAGAAGCCACTCCACAGAGGACATTAATCTCTCTGAATGCGCAATCTTGACATCTACTTTAATTTCTCCGATCAGTCCTTTATTGTCGTCGACAACAGCTACACTGCCGGCTACTGTAGCTGTTTCTATGGCAAGAATTTTCATATGAAATAGTTTACAGAAAAGTATCCATTCTCATTTACTTTTTGAAAATACTTTTTAAGATCGTAATTGCGTTGTCCCTGAGTAAATCAATACTATGGTCAAGCATGCCGGGAGTTGTCTTAAGATTCCCGGCGATTATTAAAGAGGGTGTCTCGTTTATGTCGTATTTTTTTGACATTAAAATTGCTTCTCCTACATCTCCGGCTTTTTCTCCGGTCCTTAGTCTGCGGCTGAAATCAAAACCAAGACCTAATTTTATGCCTATATCCTCCAGGACCTCAACATTGCCTATGTCCCTTTTCTCAACAAAGTAAGCCTTAAAAATAGCTTTCCTCATCTGTTCCCCTTTGCCTGCTTCCTCTGCGAGAAAATAAGCCTCGCCGGGTTTTGGCGATCCCTTACCCCAATAAATGGGGACCGTCTTCCATTTGATCTTTTTAGGGAAGTTGCCCTTTATGACCGGGATTGATTCCTCGAATTGATAGCAGTGATCGCAATAGAAACTGAAAAATTCTATTATCTCAACCTGCTTGCCGTCAAAGGAAGATTTATGCCCGGCAAGTTTATCATATACACCTTTAATCCTGGTATTCTGGTCCGCGTATACGGAAACAGAAAACAACATTACAGACAGCATCACAAACAGTTTCTTGAAGCTCATTCAATCCCTCCTTGCATTTCTTTATATATTGTCCTGCAGGGTCACCTGCACTATATATCTCAATGCGCAACTTTTTTCAGATAAACCGGATAATCAAAATCCGGGCTGTTTTCCTTTGTATGACATTTCAGGCAAACGTTCTTTATCACAGGCTTCATGGGCCTGGAAACATCTTCAATATGCTCCCTGTCCAGTCCATGGCATTCTTCACACTGAACATTTGCCAATTCCGGTGTTGTATTAATAGAGTAAAATCCGCCGTCTTCACCGAATCCCACAACATGACATATTATACATTCGGGATCGTTTGATTTACCAGCATGTTCGAGGCTTGAAAAGGCGTCTGCATGGCGCGTTTTTTCCCAGCTCTCCTCAAATAGCTGATGACATTCCGCACATTTGGCAACGCCGAGATAAGTTGTTCCTGCCGGCGGCTTTTCAGCTTCTTTTAAAAGTCCGGCGACCTTTGAGTCATAATCATTTAAAATATTACGGACTTCTGCATCTTCTTTTATGGTATTGACGAGCGGCTGCCATCTATGTTTAAAATCAGATATCTTCCCTTTCCCGTCAATTTGCAGGACCAGTATGCCCAGATTTTCCGCTTTCGGATAACCGGCAACAATAACTGTCCCATTTGCCCTCAGAGGTTCATTAAGTATTTCCCCGGAGGAAGTGATTATAATATCCCATCCCTCTATGAGTTTGCTCTCGGAAACAGGAAGGTCTGTAAGAAGTATATTTAATTCGCTCTTTTGGTGCCCCTCGGGACCAATGCTTATATTGACATAAACATTATTTCTTTTCACTGAAAAGGATTTAATATATTGAGGCGCATCAGAGATCACGGGGACATTAAGTTCTTCAAGAAGGGGAGAAAAAAAATCGTTCTGGAATGTCTTTTCATTTTTTAAAAATGAAACTGCATCATATTTCATGATTTTATAGGCCGTTAACATTGCTTCTCCCTTCAGCCTTCCCTGGGGGGTATCTTTATCGGAAAAATTACCTGCATCTATAAGGAGATATGGAGAGATGTCCTTTTGGTGTTCGATAAGATAACCCGAGAGTCTTGCTATTCCCCCGAAATCCGTCTTTGACGAACAACCACAAGGTTCAAGTTTTCCATTAATTCCGCCTGTATAGATGATATTAAGTGTCCTCCCTTCTCCGTGGATAACGGGTGCAAGCGATACTATCAATAATATCACACTAACAAAAACGCAGGGTTTCATAAATTGCTCTCAAACATATTTTAACAATAAATCCCCGATATTTTAATACAGACAGGCAGACACCGGCTTTACCGCCCTTTAATTTTCAATTCCTTGACAACAAATCTTTTGTAACGCATATTAAAAACATATAAGAGGACAAATTATGCGAAACATAAAAAAAGAGGGGCCGGCGGATGCCTGCAATGATGAAAAAACCTGCTCTTGCTGTGCCGTAGATTTTTTTGAAGAAAGACCGCCTTTCTGGAAACGCAGGAAATTAATTGCCGGAAGCGTTGCCGGCATATTTCTGGTTTCAGGGCTTATGATTAATTTCCTGACCCCTCTGAATATTGTCGCTCAAATTTTGTATATCATGGTAATAGCCGTTGCCGGTAAGGACATTTTACTGAAGGCCGGACGATCTCTACTTAAGCGGCGTCTGGACATGAACTGCCTGATGGGTCTTGCGGCTTTCGGGGCATTTTTCATCGGACACGGCGAAGAAGGCGCCGCGGTTATTTTCCTTTTTTTTGTTGCAGAGGGACTGGAAGAATATGCTGCCGATAATGCAAAGAAATCGATGAGTCAACTTTTGAGTCTGGCGCCGGAGACAGTGAAGGTGAAGAAAAATGGCGGGGAAATGGAGATGCACACTCATGATGTTGAAGTCAGTGAAATCTTTGTAGTCAGACCCGGCGAGAAGGTCGCGTTGGACGGACGGGTTGTTACCGGCCATTCATCCATTAACGAATCACCTATTACTGGGGAATCAATTCCCGTGGAAAAATCAGAGGGCGAGAGGGTTTATGCAGGGACACTAAACGAAGAAGGGTATCTTGAAGTGGAAGTCACGAGAAAATCGGAGGATACCGTACTTTCCAGGATCGTTAAACTCGTGGAAGAAGCCGAGGGCAAAAAATCAAAAACCGAAAAATTTATCGATAAATTTGCCCGCGTCTATACCCCGTCGGTCATCGGTTTGTCCTTTGCCACATTTATAGTCCCCACATTTCTCTTAGGCGGCGCATGGGATACATGGTTTTACCGAGCATTAGTGCTGCTGGTAGTTTCCTGTCCGTGCGCCTTGGCAATATCAACACCGGTTGCAATGGTCTCTGCTATAACCGCCGCCGCCGGTCACGGTGTATTAATTAAGGGCGCCGCCTTTATAGAAGAGTTAAACAAGACACATGTCTTTGCATTTGATAAGACGGGCACTTTGACAAGGGGGAAGTTGGAAGTGACGGATATCGTCGGATTTAACAACCATTCTAAAGAGGGAGTGCTTTCTATTGCCGCGTCTTTGGAATCGCGTTCGGAACATCCTCTTGCAAAGGCAATCACAGAACATGCTGTAGTAAACGGTGTGCAGTTAAAAGAAATTGTTGATTTCAGGTCAATAAAGGGAAAGGGACTGCGTGGGGGGATTGATGGAAAAATATATTATGCGGGCGCAAGGAAGCTTTTTGATGAGCTATCCATAAAAGCACCGGATGAATTATTCCGTTTTGAAGCGGAAGGGAAAACATCCATATTCATTGCAAATGAAGATACTGCAATAGGAGTTATTGCTTTAGGTGACATGGTCAGGGAAAAATCTTCACAAATAATATCAGATCTCAAGAAACTGAATATCAGAACATTGATGCTTACCGGGGACAATAAAAAGGTTGCCGGCTCGTTAGCGGAAAAAATCGGCATTGATGAATATTATGCGGAACTTCTGCCGGAAGACAAGGTAGAGGTCATTGACAGGCTTGCGGACAAGTTCGGCCGTGTGGCCATGGTCGGCGAAGGGGTAAATGACGCCCCGGCGCTTGCAGCAGCCGGCGTGGGAATAGCAATGGGCACTGTCGGTTCTGATATAGCAATAGAAACAGCAGACATTGCCTTAATGCACGACGACCTGTCCAGAATTGAATACCTTATGCTTCTATGCAGGAAGACAATGGAGGTCGTAAAACAAAATGTTACAGCCGCGGTCCTTGTCAAGGGGAGTTTCACTTTCCTGGCTTTGACAGGTCTGATCAACCTCTGGATCGCTGTCGGTATAGGAGATATGGGATTAAGCCTTGTTGTTATTTTAAACGCCCTCAGGTTAACAAGGGTGAAGGCATAAATCCATTATCCGGTCTTTCGGTTTGTGATTGTTTTGCGCAGCGTTTCGTGTTCATAA
>JAUVPO010000138.1 GCA_030598625.1 Deferribacteres bacterium
ACCCGGATTTACCAGATCAGACTTACTGCATCTTTGACTACATCAATCTTTGCAGGTAATGTCCCGAAATAATCTCCGTCTATCTGTATATGGACTGTTCCGGTGGATGTAATTTCAATTTCCCCGGCTTTAAGGTATAAAACGTCTTCAAAGTTCAGATGTTTTTTTCTGATCACACCGCCTATGAAACGGAGAAGGGCTTTCCGGGTCCGTCCTTTAAAGACGCATACATCAAGCACCGGTTCAGTAAGCGAAGCCTGGGGGGTTACGTAAAAATAACCGCCATAGCACCTTACGTTACCGATAACTGCCGTATAACCGGATACTTCATGTTCTGCCGTCTTAATTTCAATAAGTGGGGGGTCGTATCCTTTCAGCGCTTTAATTCCTGAAATTATGTAAGCGGACTTGCCCCATATTTTTTTTATCAGATTGTCTTTCACTCCTAAAACCGCTGTACCGTCAAAACCGATACCGGCCATTAATGAAAAGTAACGCCCGTTAATTCTGCCGAGAGATATTTTTCGGGCAGAGCCGGTTAATGCGAGCTCAACGGCTTTTTCAATGTTTTCCGGAATATATAGTTCTTTTGCCATGACATTTGCCGTGCCGACCGGAATAAGGGCAAGGGGTATTTTGTTTGGTTCGGGATTCCCCGAAGAAAGGATGCCGTTAATAACCTCATTGAAAGTGCCGTCACCTCCGGCAGTTATAATAAGGTCAGTGTTGGAAAGCTCTTTTGCAAAGGCAAAGGCGTCCCCTCTTTTGCGGGTAATAAAAGTTTTCAGAGATACCTTTTCCCTAAGAAGCGCCTCTATCCTGCTTATTGATTTAAATGCCTTGTTGCCGGCAACGGGATTAACGACGAGATTTGCTTTCAAAAATTTCCCTTAATGTTACGATGCCCGTACAGGATTTAATACTATTTATTAATACAGGTGTCCTTTGAAGATATTTAATCAGTTCTTTGACCTCTCCACCGGCAATAAAGAATGCCCTGCCTCCGTAAGCTACCCCTCTTTTTTTGATCCTGGGAAGTCTTATATAACCATGTGTGCGAGTTGCTATATAACCTGTTGTGTAATTCGGGTCATCGGATATACAAAGTTCGCCAAGAACCATGCGGTGTCTGTGAACCTTACTCGCAAGGATGAGGGCCTCTTTTACTGTATTATTATTAAGGCCGAGTCTTCCAAGTTTTCTGGACAGTTCTGCCGCCGCCTTTTTAGTTATTCCCATGCGTATAACCCTTACGCCACGCAAGAGGTCCGGTTCAAGCCTTACTCCTTCAATATCCATCAGCATGGCTCCCCTCATTGCAATGCCGGAATTAAGAGACTCGAATACCTCTTCAATTGCCCTCTCTTTTATGCCTACGGATGAGAGTATTTTAAGGGATGCTTTTTTTGCCGCCTCAGGGTTTCTTGTATTAAGGGTGCGGAGCGGAAACGAAGGAATCCTGACCGGCGATGTTTTTAATTCCTCTACTGTAAGCCTTATTTCATCCGCCCTGCCTTTGCCATGCGATAAGGCCCTCCCTGTAAATTCATTAACCATTTTGATGATATCATTTTTTTCATATATCCCTTCAGCGCCGGATATATGAACACCGCTCATGGCCGCCCTCATCCTTATACTGTAATGCAGTCGTTTTGACATTATATTTCAAACCCCATATCTTTTATCATCTGCAGATCGTCCTCCGGATTTCTCCCCAGGGTCGTCAGATAATTCCCGATTAATAGTCCGTTCGCGCCGGCAAGAAATATATGTGAATTAAGGTCTCTCAGGGTCGCCGGCCTCCCGCCGCAAATCCTTATTCCACAATCAGAAAGAATAAGTCTGTAAATCGCTATAATCTTAAGGGCTTCAAGAGGTACCAGCGATTCTCTTGTGTCTAAAGGCGTACCTTTTGCAGGGGTAAAAAAATTGATCGGTACGGAATCGACGCCTATTTCTTTCAAGGCAAAAGCCATGTCAATTCGGTCTTCCCATGATTCCCCCAAACCGAATATCCCACCGCTGCAAATAGACAGTCCAGTACTTTTGGCTGATTCAATAGTTCGCATCTTATCTTTGTATGTATGTGTGGTGCAAATTTCATCAAAAAATGCCTCTGAGGTTTCCAGATTATGGTGGTATCTGTTCAGGCCAGCGTCTTTTAATTGTTTTAGTTGATCATTATCAAGCATTCCAAGTGTGGCACATGGTAAAAGCCCCAGGTCTTTTAATGCTGAAATAAAATTACATATTTCATCCAACTCCTTATTAGAAGGTTTTTTACCGCTGGTAACGATGCAAAAACGCTTAACGCCATTTTTTCTTGCAGAGGTTGCAGCTTCCAGGATTCTTTCCTGATTTATTAATGGATATACTTCGGTGTTTGTTTTACTATGAGCTGACTGCGCACAGAAAGAACAGTCTTCGGGACACGCTCCTGATTTGGCATTGATAATTGAACATAAGTCAACATTATTACCATGAAACTCCGCCCTGGTTCTGTTTGCCGATACAAAAAGGTCGAATACTTCAGTCCCTTTTATTTCTGATAACATCAGGGCTGTTTCTTTGTCAATGCCATGTTCAATTTGCCTTAACTTTGTCTGTATGGAAAGCATCTGATATTATTTACCTGATAACAGGCCATTGTCAATAATAATTGACTATCCTACCATCCGTATCTGACATCAAAACTATTGAACTCTCCGGTGTACTCAGACCACTTTTCATTGATTTTTGAAACCCCGGCTCCCGGTGGTCCCTGATAACACCATTCAACAGCCCTCGCAAGTTTTTCTTTACCACCCTCGAAAACAGCTTCAACACTGCCGTCAGGCAGGTTTCTGACCCATCCTTTTAAACCGAGGTTGACAGCCATGTCTCTTGTGCTTGCGCGAAAGAACACACCCTGCACAAAACCGGTAATATATAAATGCACCCTGCCCTTTTCCATGGTATGATTATAATATGGAAATTATATAATTTAAAATAAATTCTCTTGACCTTTAAGTATTCAGAAGTTCTATGATGTACATCATACTTAATTATCAAAGAAAAATACTAAAGTGGTAGATGGAAAACTAGTTTTGCAATCTCTTGCAAGCTTTTATTTATGCCGGTAAAATTCTTATTACATATCAGGGAAGGAGATAAATATGAAAGCAGTAGAAATAAAACCTGACATATTCTGGGTAGGGGCGGTTGACTGGGCAGTAAGGGATTTTCATGGGTATGTAACACCGAACGGAACAAGTTACAATAATTATCTTATCATGGACAAACAAATTACTCTCCTTGACTCCGTAAAACATGATTTTGCACAGGTCACAATAGATAATATCAGAAGCCTGACAGACCCCTCTGCGATTATGAATTTAGTAATAAATCATATCGAGCCTGACCACGCGAGCAGCATTGATAAAATTATGGCGCTTGCGCCCAATGCAACCATTTATATATCTGATAAGGGCAAAAAAGGTCTCGACAGACACTTTGATACATCGAACTGGAAATTCAGGATCGTTAAAACAGGCGATATCCTGAATACAGGCAGATATAATCTTCTTTTCCTTGAAACGCCCATGCTTCACTGGCCGGATTCAATGATGACCTATGTCAAAGAGGCAAAACTTCTTATCTCACAGGATGCGTTTGGTCAACACATTGCAACTTCATCACGGTTTGATGATGACTTTATCGAGAGCGCTTCTCATTCAGAGCTTGAGGACTCAGTAATAGATTACTATGCAAATATCCTTATGCCTTTTGGTCAACTGATTAAAGCAAAGATCGCAGAGGTACAGAAACTCGGACTTGATATAGATATGATCGCGCCCGACCATGGAGTAATATGGAGAAGCGGACCAGGAAGTATCATACAGAAATATCTTGATATGGCAAACGGAAAGGCTTCTCTGAGTATAGCTGTTATTTATGATACGATGTGGCGCAGCACAGAACTAATGACAATTCCATTAATGCAGGGTATAAAGGATGAAGGGATTGACTGCAAAATAATTAAATTGAGGGCAACACCAATGAGTATCGCCATTAAAGAGTTATGGAAGGCGCGGGGTTGCCTGATAGGGAGTCCAACGATCAATAATATTTTATATCCTTCTATAGCTGAATTTCTGAATCACCTGAGAGGATTGAGACCCAAAAACCGAATCATGGGCGCATTCGGGAGTTATGGATGGGGAGGCGGCGCTGTAAGGGACGCTTATGATGAATTCAAAAAAATGAAATTAGAGATTTTTGAGCCTGGAATTCAGGTCCTTTATAAGCCTTCTCAGGAAGACGAAAAAAAATGCTATGAATTTGCAAGGGAATTTGCAAGAAAAGTAAAAGAGTACCATGAAAAATTTATTTAGCCCGAACAATGTATTATTTGGTTCAAGGCTATTGACAAATAAACATACACTGTTGTAAAAATAAGGACTTTCTTTATACAATATAAACGTGAAACCGTTAACATGTAACTATTCCAATCAGCAAGGATTTTTGCTTAAAAGTATACCGGAGAACACGATTAATCCATTCGAGATTAAAAAGCATACTATAGGGAATCAATCAGGAAAATCAGAGTGATAAAAATGGTAACATATTAACTCTGATGGGGTATATGGACGAAATCGAAAAACAGGTTATAGAAGTCCTTTATAATGTCAACTGGCTTCTTGAATCCCACGACAGTTCTGCTGAATTAATCGGGATAAAGGGCAATAAGGTTACAATACGATGTATTGGATATTGCGCCAAATGTGAAAGCGCTTGCGTTCAGGTAGCCTTTAAAGAGAGAATGCCCGATATCGACCTTATCCTTCAGTAACTGAACGCTTTATTCGTGTCGCCTCTAAAAAAGAAAATAACAGAGCTTCTCAAGAAAAAGGAATTTGCAAAGGTAACATCCCTCTCATTTTCCCCAAAAAAAATCATCAGTACATTAATTTCCCTTTCGTATGATAAAGAAAACCCCATCTCATGGCGTGCAATAGAAGCTATCGGTTTAATAACAAAAGAATTATCAAAAACAGATCCTGAAACTGTAAGAAATATTGTCGGACGCACGCTGTGGATGATAAGGGATGAATCAGGAGGGATCGGGTGGAGAAATCCTGAAATTCTCGGTGAAATAGTAAGAAACAGTCCAGACCTGTGTTCTGATGTGGCTCCAGTTATTATGTCTTTTCATGATGAAAAAATGTTGACTGCAAGCGTGCTCCGGGCAATGGGAAGAATAGGTAAAATAAATGATGAAACAGTTGATTACGCGGCCCCGATTATCAGTTCTTACCTTCATAATACCGACCCGGAGCTTCGCGGCTACGCAGCATGGGCACTCGGTGAAATGGAAATATCGGAAGCTGAGAGTGAACTGGCAAAACTTAATAACGACGGCATGTTGATCTCTTTTTATGATCAGGGAGAATTAAACAAAAAAACAGTCGGAGAGATTGCAGCTAACGCTTTAGCAAAAATCAAGAAAGATTAATAAATCTTTCTAATGAAAAAATGATCTGTTTGATTTCTGTTATTTTTTTGTTTAATCCAAACAATACACTTCCTGGATTAATATAATTTTCCCGTTGTCATACGGTTCGGTAAGTTTCAGTGTTCCCGG
>JAUVPO010000096.1 GCA_030598625.1 Deferribacteres bacterium
TCTTGTCTTGTCCATTTATAGACAGTCAACAGTTTTGTCTTTGTCCCGCCGAAAGACAAATATTGTATTGACCTTGAAGGTGAGTCCTTAAGTCCCCTGAAAAAAGCTGAACCGGGCAAGAGCTCCTTGAGGGCGTCACCCTGGAGCAGATCATTTGTCCGTTTCATAACCTCTGAGATAGCGCCGTGCGTGTCTTTCGGCAATATGCGTTTAAGCGCCGGAGAAACAGGAGCAAGATATTTCCCGAGACGGGAGAGAGAGCTTCCTTTGTGGGGGGTCGAGAGAGTAATCAGGGCCTTTATTGCGGGGACCTTTTTCTCCATGAGTTTTCTGGCAACCAGGCCTCCCCTGCTGTGGCCAACCAATGCAATTGATTTAATGGGGAATTGTCTCCTTGTTTGTTCAACAATCTCTCTCAGCTCTTCAACAGCCACACCAATTGGCCCTACAGGCCTTCTCTGGCTCCAGCATACAAGGTTAAATTCTTTTTTTCTTAAGGCAAACCATAAACTGTTTATTTTGCGAGGAATGTTTCCCACGGTAATTTTCCTTCTTTTCTGGACCAGGCACGGGACCGGCCGGGTTGCCGCAAGGATTTTCATGGGGATGTTTTTGGCAAAGATCTTTGTCCCCAGAGGATTGACCCAGAAGTTTTTGTCCATTCCAAGACCATGGATAAATATTACAACAGGATTGGCCGGATTACCTTTATAAACAGTTATGTCCAGATCCATTTTTTTTGAATTTTGGGCGCCTGGATTTGATCAGATTTCCTAATACATCGTTGTTCGCGCAAGGGTCCCGTCTTTTTGCAGATAAACAATATCTTTTATCTGCGCGTTTTTGATTATCCTGTCGCATAACTTGCAGGGTTTCCCCCCGGCAAAAGTCCTGTCCTCTTCAAAGCCGGCAATATAAATGGTCGCCCCCTTCATCCTGTCAGGTGGGGCGTTTATAATCGCATTCTGCTCGGCATGCACGGCTTCGCATAACTCATATCTCTCTCCGGAGGGAATGTTGAGTTCCTTCCGCGTGCATTTTTGCGTGTCTATACAGTTTTCCATTCCCCGGGGCGAACCGTTATAGCCCGTGCTGATTATAACCCTGTCCCTGACAATAACTGCGCCATATGTCCTTCGCAGACAGGTGCCCCTTGATGAAACTGCTTTTGCAATCTCTATAAAATAATCATCCCAATCAGGACGCACTCAAATACCCCCGGCTATTTTTTAAAGATACCAATTTACGGTCGCAGGTATAGTTTAACCCAAAACCTGATTCGGATTCAGCTATTTTGGTTCTTATTATTAATATGTCAGGAAAATGAGCGTGATAATGGCAGGATTAATCGGTCCTGGAAGTTATCAATATGCTGTAGCCTTCATCCGCGAGCCTTTCAGCGACTGAATGCGCTCTCTCAATGTCTGTGAATTTCCCTATTCTTACCCTGTGAAATTTTTGACCATCTAAATTAACCGTAGTTATATAGACATTACTGTACGCAATTTCCAGTCCTCTTTTAAGTCTGCCGGCATTTGAACTTTCTGTAAATGAACCGACCTGAATGGTCAAATGTCCTGATGCCTCGGACAGTGTAAAGGGCACTCTTTTGGCATAGCGCATGTCTCTACCGAGTTTTTCCATCCTTACTCTTCCAACGCCTTTATCCGTTAACCCGATCTTCCTTGCAGCCCCGTATGAAAGGTCCAGGTCCCTGCCCCGGATAAATGGACCCCTGTCATTTACCGTTACCTTAACCGATTTATTGTTATCCGGATTTGTAACACGCAGTTTTGTCCCGAACTTAAGCGTCTTGTGCGCACAGGTCATTCCGTACATATCATATCTCTCACCTGATGATGTCGGTCTTCCATGAAATTTCTCGCCATACCATGAGGCAACAACATAGCCGCGCCCATGTTCAGAAATATATTCTGCGGGCGGATAGGAGGCGCAGGAGGAAACCATAAGCAGTCCGCAAACAATTAACAGACACTTTGTCAGCTGCATTTAGTAAATCCGCAGTCCCTGCAGACCGCGCATCCGCCTTCATGCTCCACGGCTCCCCCGCAGTCAGGACAAGCGCCATAGAGCATTACTTTTTCTTCTTTAGAATGCACGCCGTTTCCGTTGCTTTTGTCTTCCTGTTCAATATATCTTTCTATAGCTTTTGATATTGCGTCTGAACAGGAAGCTATCTTTCCACCGCTTGCCCATGCCGGACTGTGACAGCTTATTCCCTTGAGTTGTTTTTCGATTTCGACAGGCTCTACATTGCTTCTCAGGGCAAGGCTTATAAGTCTTCCGATTGCCTCCGACTGGCTTGCGGTACAACCGCCCGCCTTTCCTATCTGAGTGAAGAGTTCGAAAACATTGCCTTCTTCATCTTCATTGATGGTAACATACAAATTGCCGCAGCCCGTTTTCATAAGCCTTGTTGTCCCCTTGATCACATCCGGCCTTTTCCTCGGAGTTATTTTGTATACCGGAGCGGTTTCTCCCGCAAGGTCATTTTTCAAGGTCTTTCCCGTTGAGAGGACCTGCTCTTCCCTTGAACCGTCCCTGTAAACAGTGATTCCCTTGCAGCCAAGACCGTAGGCAAGGAAATAAGCGTCTTTAACATCTTTTGGACAGGCATTATGGGAAAAATTGACTGTTTTGGAAACCGCATTGTCAACATGTTTTTGAAAGGCCGCCTGCATTCTGATATGGTCGAGCGGAGATATATCGTGTGCCGTGGTGAACACCTTTTTTACATCGTCAGGCACCTCTTCGATCCCCTTCAGGCTCCCTTTTTCAGCAATCTTTTCTATAAGCTCCCTGCTCCAGAAACCTCGCTCTTTTGCAATATTTTCAAAATGAGAATTAACCTCATAAAGTTTTGTGCCTTCAAGAACATTACGTACGAAAGCCACTGCAAACAAAGGCTCTATGCCGCTTGAACATCCCGCAATTATTGAGAGTGTCCCTGTGGGGGCAATAGTTGTGGTAGATGCATTTCTTACTTTTATTTTATCTTTATAAACACTCTTATCGTAATTCCGGAATACACCCCTTTCTTCAGCCAGCATAGAGGATTGCTTTTTGCTTTCGGCCTGGATAAACCCCATCACTTCATTTGCAAGTTTCGATGCCTCGTCAGAGTTGTAAGGAATGCCAAGCTGTATCAGCATATCCGCCCAGCCCATGACCCCAAGACCTATTTTCCTGTTTGCCTTTGTTGCTTCTTCGATCTTTTCCAGCGGGTAGTTATTGATGTCAATGACATTGTCAAGAAAATGAACGGAACGGTGTACTGTCTCTCTCAGGGAGTCCCAGTCCATGCATGCGCCTGAATGCCCCGGAGTTTCCGGATTGCTCCCGAAACAGGTATTGTTCTTTTTAGTTGCAAACCTGGCCAGGTTAATTGAGCCCAGATTGCAGGACTCATACGCCAGAAGCGGCTGCTCACCGCACGGATTGGTGCTTTCGATCTGTCCCACGGATGGAGTAGGGTTGGCCCGATTTATTCTGTCAATGAATACAATGCCCGGTTCTCCGTTTTTCCATGAGCGGTTTACAATATGGTTAAATACCTCTCCGGCTTTCAGCCGACCAACAGGCTTTTTAGAATGAGGATTTATCAAATCGTATTCCTCATTTTTTTCAAGGGCCTTCATAAATACATCAGTTAATGCAACTGACAGATTAAAGTTGTTTAGTCTGGTATTCTTTTCTTTTGCAGAAATAAAATCCAGTATGTCGGGGTGGTCGACACGCAATATACCCATGTTAGCCCCCCTTCGTGTACCACCCTGTTTTATTGCTTCCGTAGCTGAGTCAAATACTGCCATAAATGAAATCGGACCCGATGAAACACCTTTGGTTGATCCGACAATATCCCCTTTTGGCCTGAGATTGGAAAATGAAAAACCGGTGCCTCCGCCTGATTTATGTATCAATGCGGCGTTTTTTACCGCCTCGAAAATAGAGTCCATTGAGTCATTGACGGGAAGGACAAAACATGCAGAGAGCTGCCCGAGCCTTCTCCCCGCATTCATGAGAGTCGGGCTGTTAGGCAAAAACTTGAATGATGTGATGAGTTCGTAAAATTTATCTTCTATGTACTTGACTTCAACGTCTGATTTGCCATGTTCCAGATCTACTGATGCAACAGTTTCCGCGACTCTCCTGAACATTTTATCAGGGCCCTCAACAATCTTTCCCTCTTCGTTTTTTTTCAGATATCTCTTTTCAAGGACTTTTAACGCGCCCCGAGTTAATTCAATCTGCGTTGAAACCGGTTCAGCCATTACTTCCTCCCTCATTCAATAAAAATTATTTATAAGAATATTTGTTAATATTTATAACCTGATGGTTCCCGCTTAACAAATTTATAGTAACTTGCTTTGCTGAATATTCTGTTTCAATCAAAAACCACCCCTCTATTTAGAGGCACTACGAAATTAAACCACAATATGTTGTATATGTCAAGCGAAAAGTGATGATTTCAGAAGTCCTTGATTCTAATAATATTTTGTTGTGTAAATCCGGTTGATGAAATGTGGATCAAAAAAACTGCATCTGAATCCTTGAATCCTTTGTGTCATGTATAATAAAAACCTGGAGGGTTATTATGGCAGAAGTAAAAGTACAAAAAATAGCATATGGCGGATGGGATAATTGTATACAGATAACTAATGGCATAGTTGATCTGGTAGTAACAGTTGATGTCGGCCCACGGATTATTCGATACGGCTTCAACGGACGTGAAAACGAGCTGTGCGAAGTCAAATCAACGTTGGGATTAACCGGTGGAGATAAATGGAGGATCTATGGCGGCCACCGTCTCTGGCACAGCCCTGAGGCAAAGCAAAGGACATACGAACCTGATAATTCTCCAATAGACTGGAAAGAAATTCATAATGGCATCAAGGCTTCACAGGACGTAGAGTTAAGGACCCATATTAAAAAAGAAATGGAAATTACCCTATCTCCTGAAAAAACCGGTGTTCATATACTTCATCGTCTGACTAATTCAGGCTTATGGCCGGTGGAGTTGTCTGTTTGGAGTATATCGGCAATGGCTCCGGGAGGCAAGGAGATCATTCCGCAAACCCATCAAGACACAGGGCTGCTCCCAAACCGTCTCATGGTTTTGTGGCCATATACAAGGCTTAATGATCCGCGTCTATATTTTGGAGATAAATATATTGTCCTGCAGCAAGATCCTGATATAAAAGAACCTTTAAAGTTCGGCACATCTAACGAGAATGGATGGGCTGTTTATTTCAATCACAACCATCTTTTTATAAAGAATTACATTCATAATAAGAATGCGCGATACCCTGACTTCGGCGTGTCATACGAGACTTACACTACGGATTTTATGCTGGAGATGGAAACCCTTTCCCCCCTCACTGTGCTTGAGCCTGATACTTGCATCGAGCATTTTGAGGATTGGGGGCTTTTTGATAATTTGCCAATGCCGTCTAATGATGAGGCTGCCATTGAAAGCGCTTTAATCGGCAGAGCGCCTGCCATTATATAGATTCCCGGGTGAAATCCCCCCTTCCGTTTTTCAAGGCAATTCAAGACACTTCAGTTTTTAAAAGAATCTGCCGAATATGAAAAAACAGCCATACAAGCTTATGTCCGATTATTCATACTGCATAAGGTTGCTTAATTAAGATAGAATGGGAGACTAATAAAAAATGTCCGTAAAGTTAGGGCAATTACTTGTAAGAAGCAAGATTATTACCGAAGAACAGCTGGCGGCCGCACTTGATTCACAAAACGCAGACGGCGGACGCCTCGGCACCAACCTTGCCAAGCTTGGTTTTATAACAGAGCCCGTATTGGTAAATTTTCTCAGTAAGCAGTATGGCGTCCCTGCCGTTACTCTTTTCCCCCAGCAGATTGATCCGGAAGTCATAAAGTTCGTTCCCCAGGAGCTTGCGCAAAAACACCTTCTAATCCCGCTTTCAAAAAAAGGCGCTGTTCTGACAATTGCAATGATTGATCCCTCAAATCTGCACGCCCTGGATGACGTAAAATTCTTAACCGGTTATGAGGTTAAACCGGTAGTCGCAACAGAGACCGCAATTTTAGAGGCCATAACAAAAAACTATGATGTATCAAGTGACCTTCAAAGCGCAATGAACAATATGGCAGACGCTGCAATTGGTGATCTGGATCAGATACAGGAGACAGACGAGGATATAGACATAGCCGCATTAAAGAACGCTGTAGAGGAGGCGCCTGTTGTAAAACTTGTCAATCTTATACTCAGCGAGGCCATAGCAAGGGGCGCAAGTGATATTCATATTGAACCTTATGAAAAAGACCTCAGGGCCCGTTATAGAATCGACGGTGTGCTTTATGATGTAATGCAGCCGCCTTTTAAATTAAAGGCCGCGCTTTCATCCCGACTGAAAATTATGGCTGATCTGGACATTGCAGAAAGACGGCTGCCCCAGGACGGAAGGATTAAATTGAGAGTAAAGGGCAAACCTATTGATCTTCGTGTCTCAACCTTACCCACTCTCTTCGGCGAAAAGATCGTTATGAGAATTCTTGATCAAGGCAACCTGAATCTTGACCTTACACAACTCGGTTTCGAAGAAAAAGCCTTAAAGGATTTTGACGAAGCGATTCGGTCCCCTTTCGGCATGGTACTGGTTACCGGCCCTACTGGAAGCGGTAAAACCACAACACTTTACTCCGCCCTGAGCACAGTTAACAAGATAGACGTAAACATCATGACCGCGGAAGATCCTGTAGAATACAATCTTCACGGCATAAACCAGGTACATGTCCGGGAAGATATAGGCCTTACCTTTGCGGCCGCTCTCAGGTCATTCCTGAGACAGGATCCGGACATAGTAATGGTGGGTGAGATCAGGGATTTTGAGACGGCCGAGATTGCCGTTAAAGCCGCTCTGACAGGACACTTAGTGCTGAGCACCCTTCACACCAATGACGCGCCGAGCACCGTATCCAGACTGCTGAACATGGGGATTGAGCCCTTTCTGGTATCCGCGTCAACCGTGATGATTCTTGCCCAGAGGCTCACCAGAAAACTTTGTGAGCA
>JAUVPO010000038.1 GCA_030598625.1 Deferribacteres bacterium
CATTGCATCCTTTGCAATATCTATTATCGCCTTTTTATCCTCATCTCCCAGTTTATTGCCTTTCTCAATTTTCAGGCCGATGTCAGGAAGTTTTACCGTAACAGCAGAGAGTATCTTTTCTTCTATCTCATCAATTTTATCAACAGGAATATCATCAAACAGTCCCTCAGTTGCTGAAAGAAGGACGGCTATCTGTTCGGGTACGGACAGGGGTGTGTACAGGTCCTGCTTTAATGCCTCCCGCACCCTTCTCCCGCGTTCTATTGTCTTTCGGGTCTGTTCGTCAAGTCTGGTGCTGAACCGGGCGAATTTTTCAAGCTCCTCAAACTGGGAATAGGAAAGGCGCAGGTTTCCCGCTACCGTCCGGTATGCCGGAAGCTGCGTTTTGCCGCCTACACGCGAGACTGATTTGCCTACATCGACTGCCGGCAATAGTCCTTTCTGAAAGAGGTCGGGTGACAGGAAAATCTGCCCGTCTGTTATGGAAATAATATTTGTCGGAATATATGCCGACACATTCTGTGCCTCTGTTGCAACGATGGGAAGGGATGTGAGGGAACCTCCGCCAAGCTCTTTCTTCAGATGGGTCGAGCGCTCAAGGAGGCGTGAATGGATATAGAATATGTCACCCGGGAATGCCTCCCTGCCGGGCGGCCTCCTCAGAAGGAGTGAAAGCTCCCGGTATGCAATCGCGTGGTTGGTAAGGTCATCATATATAATAAGCACATCTTTGCCCTTTTCCATGAAATACTCCGCCATAGTCGTCGCAGCATAGGGGGCGATGAATTTCATGCCCGGCGGGTCTTCTCCTGCAGTGGATACGACCAATGAGTACTCCATTGCTTCATACCGGTGCAGGTCCTCGATAAACTTGGCAACAGATGAGCTTCGCTGTCCGATAGCGCAGTAGATGCATATAACGTCCCGTCCCTTCTGATTAATGATGGTGTCCAGAGCTATGGCGCTCTTTCCTGTCTGACGGTCACCGAGGATGAGCTCTCTTTGCCCCCTTCCAATGGGGATAAGCGCGTCTATTACCTTAATCCCCGTCTGTAAAGGCACGGTAACCGGATCGCGGTCCATAATTGCAGGGGCGTCGCGTTCTATCGGTCTTTTTTCAATCGCGCCGACAGGTCCGAGACTGTCCAGCGGACTGGCTGTGGCGTCGAGCACGCGGCCGAGCAGGGCTTCGCCGACAGGCACGTCCATGACCCTCCCTGTCCGTTTGACGACACTGCCCGCATGAAGATCATCACTTTCCGAAAACAGAATAACCCCTACCTCGTCACGGTCGAGATTAAAGACCATTCCGGGGACGTTGCCCTCAAGGATGACGAGTTCTTCGGACTGAACATTGGGGAGTCCCTTAATGCGGGCTATCCCCCTGCCGATGGATTTGACCCTCCCTGTTTCGTGGATAGAAAGTTCGAAGCGGTGGGACGCGGCCGCATGTTCAAAGGCCGTGAAGGTATCGGAAATGAGTGAGTCAAGATTGTATTCCTTCTTCATCCCCCAAGCACCCTTCCGAACTCCTCCTCAAGAGACTTCAGATATTCATCTACATTCCATCCAAGTTTATAGTCTTTTGCCCTCAGCTCTATCCCGCAGAGGATATCTTTTGACAGGACAAACTCAGGCTGAGCGTCTGATCCTGTTATGTTGCGTACTGCTTCAGTGACTGCCTGCAGCTTGTGTTCAGGTACTCCAAATGAGGTCGCGACTGTAATCCCTGCTGCCGAGTCCCTCAGTTTCGATTTGATTTTTTCCTGCTCCTCCTGATCAAGGGCATGCATTTTTTTAATAAACATGTCTGTCATATGTTCCTCAAGGGACATGTCCGCCAGGTCGGCAAACACACGTCTGGCGATTGTGTGGACTTCGCCGGCCATCTTGTGCCTGAGATTTCTGATAAATGCCTCTTTTTCCTGACCGACTGCTTCCTGCCACCTTGCTTTTATGCCATCAACTTCCTTCCGGGCGGCTTCAACCAGTTCTTTTTCCCGCTCCTCCGCTCTTTCCTTTGCCTTTGCCAGCATATCCGCCCGCTGCGACTCAAAGTCCTCGTTCTTTTTCCTGTAGGTTTCAATTTCGCTCTGCGCCGCCGTCCGTTTCTGCTCTGCCTCGTTCAATCTCCCGGCAATCGTCTGTTCCCGCTTGTCCATTGCCCTGATAATGGGGCCGTATAAAAATTTCTTCAGCAGAAAAACGAGTATGAGAAAATTTATGATCTGCGCTGATACAGTAAACCAGTCAATCAAGTTCTATCCCCCGACCTTTTTGATGAAATAATCCCAGAACGGATTGGCAAAGATAAGGATCATGGAAACGACAAAACAATAGATGGCCGTGGATTCGATCATGGCCAGGCCAACGAACAGCGACCGGGTAATGACGTTCGCTTCATCGGGCTGCTGCGCAATGGAATGAAGGGCCTGTGCGACGGCCTTTCCTTCTCCCAGCGCCGGGCCTATTGAGCCGATTGCTATCGTAATCCCCGCGGTTACGATGGATGCGATGCCTATAAGACCGAGAGTGTCCATGTTTAATAACCTCCTGTACAATTAAAGATTAAAATATTGGATTATTATTCAATTTAAAAAGTACATAATTTTGATTAGTTATTTTGCATTTTTATATCTATACTACCTGATGCTATTACGCTTTTTTCGTACTGTTTGGTCCTTTCTTATGAACCTGCGTTGCTGAGGCGATATACACCATTGCAAGCACGGCGAATATATATGCCTGTACAAGGCCGGTCAGCAGGCCGAGCGCCTTCATGATTACAGGAAAGACAAGCGGCACGACGGACAGCAGGATGGCTCCTATCATGGAGCCGCTCATAATGTTTCCGAAAAGCCTGACGGCAAGAGCAATGGTCCGGGATATCTCCCCGATTATGTTAAAGGGGAGCATGAAAAACGTCGGCTTGAAATAGGAAGTGAAATATGCCCTTGCTCCCCCCTCCATAATTCCGAACATCGGCGTAGCAACAAATACGCAAAGCGCCAGTCCGATAGTGGTTGAAAGCGACCCGGTGGGCGGTTCATATAAGGGGAAGATGGTCAGCAGATTGGAAACCATGACAAAAAGAAACAGCGTCCCCACAAAGGGCAGGTACTGGTAAGACTCGCGCCGGCTGATCGCCCGTATCTGGTCATAAATGCCTTTTACGAGGATCTCAAGGAGGTTCTGCCACCGGGAAAGCGTTGTTCCTGTGGACAGCTTCCTTGTAACCAGCCATGATCCAATCGTAAGAAATACCATAATGCCCCATGTGAATGCAATCGTTTTATTTATCTTAAAAATGCCCCATTGCCAGAGAATCACTGTATCAGGACTTATTTCCATCACCTTAATTTATTTACCTTTTCCCGGGGATAGATGCAGAGGCGTTCCCCATTATTCGGGTCATAACAAACTTTACAACCATAAACCCCGCCAGACAGACAGCGAGACGCCTCCAGTCGTTCTGCATGACTATGTAAAATGCGGCCATAGTGATCGCCATTCGCAGATAAAAGCTCCCTATGCTCAGCAGTACCGGACTGCGGGACCGCGGCAATGACTTGACCGTCCACCAAAGAGCGCCATGGTAGAAGAGGCTTGTCACGCTTCCTGCCACAAAAGGGACAATATATAGCAGCCAGTCAATTAATCGCATTTCTTTAGTTCATACGTCATTTGCAATTGGTTTTACTCCTCACTGCTCTGCTTTTTCACCCAGTACCATGCATTCCAGCACCCGAGAATCACGCCGATGACAAGCAGCATCAGCGTCCACGAATGTTGAGACGGCCATTTCCTGTCGACCCATACACCGATGCCCAGAAATAGCAATGTGGGTATTGCCACGGACCATCCGACAAGGCCGAACATGCCGAGTCCGAACCATACGCTCCTGTCCTGCTCTGCCCGTGCCCTGATCTTGCGCTCTTCCTTTCTCTGTACCTTGCGCGTGAGGTCGTCCATTATTTCGTGCTGTTTGTGTTTCGCTGGTTCATTCATATTGGAACACGTTACACTTCCTTCCCCAGTTCAAGAAATTTCCGTACGAAATTAGCCTCAAGCTTTGCCACTGCTGTACGCGAGCTTTTTTCCTTATCATCGAGAAGTCTGAAGCGCTTTTCCACTGTATCTTTCAGGGAGCCGAGGTCAGGGCCTGTTGCCGCCTGCGCTGTCGACACAAGGACGTGGGTCCCGCATTTCACCAGTACCCCTTCACCGACAGCCATGAATACTTCTTCGCCCGTTGCATTTACGTAAGAAAGCAGCCCCGGTACAAGTGCTGATACAAAATCCACATGTCTGGGCCTGAGGCAGAAAAACCCGTTCTCCCCCTCAGCAGTCACCTGTGCCACTTTTTCCTCGACGAGGACCTCTGTGGGCAGAAGGACTTTCAGCTTCATTCTCTCTTCGCCTCCTCCGCCTTGCCGATCATATAGAAGGATTTCTCGGGATAGTCCGTGAACTCGTCATTGAGAATGCGCTCAAATCCGGAAATCGCATCTTCAAGGGCAATCCGTCTGCCTTCCATTCCCGTAAACTGCTCCGTGGTAAAAAAGGGCTGGGTCAGAAACCGCTCGATCTTCCTCGCCCTTTTCACGATCCTGCGGTCATCCCGGGAAAGCTCCTCCAGCCCGAGCATGGCAATGATATCCTTCAGGTCTTCGTAGTATGCAAGTGTCTTTCTTATTTCCTGCGCTATACGATAGTGCCGTTTGCCGACGATATGGGGCATCAGCATTGATGAGTTTGAATGCAGCGGATCGATGGCGGGATACAGTCCCTCGCTTGCCCTCTTGCGGGAAAGAACGATTGATGCGGTAAGGTGTGTAAACGTATGAACAGCCGAGGGGTCCGTAAAATCATCGGCAGGGACATACACCGCCTGCACCGAGGTTATCGCCCCTGACGCGGTGCTGCATATTCTCTCTTCAAGCTCCGACAGTTCGGTTGCGAGTGTGGGCTGATAGCCTACCCTGGAGGGCAGCTGGCCCATGAGTCCCGAGACCTCGGAGCCGGCCTGAATAAACCTGAAGATATTGTCGATCAAAAGAAGCACGTCCTGTTTTTCCGTGTCCCTGAAATACTCGGCAATGGTAAGAGCCGTATGGCCCACACGAAACCTCGCCCCCGGAGACTCGTTCATCTGACCGAACACCATGACCGTGTTTTTCAATACATCAGCCGCCGCCATCTCACGATAGAGCTCTTCCGCCTCACGGCACCTTTCACCAATGCCGCAGAAGAGACCGACTCCCGAATACATACCGGCCATGTTGTGAATAATCTCGGTGATGACCACTGTCTTGCCTACACCTGCACCGCCGAAGAGTCCGGCCTTGCCGCCTTTTTCAAGCGGGACAAGGACATCAATTGCCTTGATGCCTGTGAGGAATATGGCAGAAGAAGTCGAACGCTGGTCAAGGGGCACCGGGTCGCGGTGGATAGATCGCATTTCAACATCGGACAGGGTTTCTTTTCTGTCGATGGTTTCACCGAATACGTTGAGCATCCGTCCAAGCAGTTTTTTCCCGACAGGCGTGTTCAGCGGACGTCCCGTATCAAATACCGGCGTTCCCCGGTACAACCCCCTCGTCACATTCAGCGCAATTCCCCGCACGGTCCGTTCGTCCAGATGAGTCATCACTTCGATTACAATGCCCTTTTCACTTCCGGCCCGAAGCTCGCTGTTTATGCCGGGAAGTCTGGCGTGAAAGCACGCATCCACTACGCTTCCCCTGACGGATTCAATTGTGCCCTGGTTAAGTTGTGAAGACATACACTCGCATTAATCCCCCTGCCGGTGATCGAGATATCTTTGTAATAAATATGTTGCCCTGTGCAGCTTAGGTTCAAGTTTACCAGCAAAACTTCGCTATGTCTATCAGTTTTTTTATTTTCTTTTAACGGCCCTTTCTTTTCAGAATAAAACTACTACAATATGTCCCACAAAAAAGATTTGCACATTACTTTAATATGACCCGCCGGCAATCCAAAAAAACCTGATTTATTTTGATCTTACGAGACCGCCATTTTTCTTGAAATCACTGATAGTTAATGATACACTTTCAATATTAATTAACTGGCTCGTGATTCCCTTCAGGGGGTTAAGAAGTATATTGGGAGGAAGGCCTGAATAAAATAAAGCTGCCATTCCGGCTGCGGTAACGGAATTAATTAAGGAGTTGAACGTGGCTCAAGAAAATGTCTTGCATGAAGTCAGCCGCTTTACCGAATACGACATTTATCTCTTTAAAGAAGGGACCCACCTATCTCTTTATGATAAAATGGGCTCCCACATAATGGAGATTGAAGGTAAGCAAGGAACGTACTTTGCGGTGTGGGCTCCGAATGCTGATAAAGTGTCTGTAATCGGCGATTTCAACTCATGGCATCCGGACACTCATTTTCTGAAAAACAGGGAGGACGGTTCGGGCATCTTTGAGGGATTTATTCCCGGGATTGGGCACGGCTCATTTTATAAATATCATATCAGGTCGAAATTCAAGGGCTATAGAGCGGATAAAGGAGACCCCTTTGCCTTCTACTGGCAAGTGCCGCCTGACACAGGTTCTGTTGTATGGGATTTAACGTGCGAATGGAATGATTCCGGGTGGTTAAAGAATCGGCACATAAAAAATTCCCTTGAATCTCCGATGTCTATTTATGAGGTCCATCTCGGTTCCTGGCGAAGGAATCCGGATGATGCCAATCGGTTTCTCACATATCGTGAAATTGCACCGAATCTTGCAGATTACGTGACTGATATAGGATTCACTCATGTCGAATTTATGCCGGTCATGGAACACCCTTTTTACGGCTCCTGGGGTTATCAGTGCACAGGGTATTATGCGCCCACAAGCCGCTACGGCACGCCGCAGGATTTTATGTACCTGATTGACTATCTTCACCAAAAGGGTATAGGAGTGATACTCGACTGGGTGCCATCACATTTTCCTGATGATATACATGGACTCGTAATTTTAGATGGCACTTATCTCTATGAACCTGCAGACCCGAAAAAGGGATATCATCCGGACTGGAAAAGTTATATATTCAATTATGGACGGAATGAGGTCCGAAATTTTTTGTTGAACAGTGCAATGTTCTGGGTGGGGCAGTATCATGCTGACGGTCTCAGGGTCGATGCTGTTGCTTCCATGCTTTACCTCGACTATGGCCGGAAAGAAGGAGAGTGGATTCCAAATGAATACGGTGGCAAAGAAAATATTGAAGCAATCAGCTTCCTCAGAAAGCTGAATGAAGTGATATATGAAAAGTATCCTGATGTTCAAACAATAGCAGAGGAATCAACTGCATGGCCCATGGTTTCAAGACCCACACACCTTGGAGGCCTGGGTTTCGGCATGAAATGGAACATGGGCTGGATGCATGATACACTGGAGTATTTTTCCAATGACCCTTTGTACCGTAAGTATAACCATAACAAGCTCACGTTCAGCCTGATCTATGCTTTTCATGAAAACTTTGTGCTCTCACTTTCACACGATGAGGTTGTATATGGGAAGGAGTCGCTGATCGGGAAAATGCCTGGTGACTACTGGCAGAAATCCGCAAACCTCAGACTCTTATTCGGTTATATGTATTGTCATCCCGGAAAGAAGCTGATCTTTATGGGGGGTGAATTCGGTCAACAGCAGGAGTGGTACCACGAAGAGAGTCTCCACTGGCAACTTATGAAAGATCCCCGCCATTTCGAGTTGAGGCGATGGGTGCGGGATTTGAACCTGTTTCTCGCTTCCGAGCCCGCCCTTTATGAGAGGGATTTTGAAACTAAAGGATTTGAGTGGATAGACACCAGTGACTCGGAAGAGAGCGTGATCAGTTTCGTAAGAAAGGGCAAGTCAAAAGATGACTTGATGCTTATCGTATGCAACATGACACCGGTCCCGAGGCACAGTTACAGAGTTGGTGTTCCAAGAAGCGGGTGCTGGAAAGAGATATTAAACAGCGACGCTAAAGAATATGGAGGAAGCGGTCAGGGCAATTTCGGCGGGGTTGATTCGGTCCCTGTTGTCTGTAATAAAAGATACAATTCTGTTCTGTTGACGCTCCCTCCCCTGGGGATAGTTGTGTTTAGGTGGGAAGGGTGAGCGTGTGTAAGGGGAATTATTCATAATCATTTGTAATCCTCAATTTTATAATCCTTGAAGGTTTTGGATTTCAAGTTTTTCAGGGGCGACCTTTGCCGCCCCTGTATTAAAGGAGAATAGCGCCTTTCCATCAGCCGGCTGCATCCTCCCGGGACGTGTCTTTTAACCGGTCTTTTCCAAAAACAGTCTAAGTGAGTTGCTTCTTGCCGGGTGCCTGAGCTTTCTTAGCGCCTTGCCTTCCAACTGCCGTATACGTTCCCTTGTTACCTTGAATTGTTTGCCGACCTCTTCAAGTGTCTGTGAGACGCCGTCTCCGATACCAAAACGTCTTTTAATGATTTCCGATTCTTTTCTGGTAAGAGAATTTAAAACCTTCCTGACCTGCGTTTTCATTTCCTGCTTGATAACTGTATCTAATGGAATAAGTGATGACTTGTCCTCAATAAAATCTTCCAGATGGCTGTCTTCATCATTTCCTATCGGCGTTTCCAAAGAGATAGGTTCTTTGCATATCTTTAAAATTGTCCTCAATTTCTCTATAGGAAGTCCCATCCTCCTTGCTATCTCCTCCGGCTTTGGTTCCCTGCCCAGTTCCTGAACAAGATACTTGGAAATTCGGGTTAATCTATTCATGGTTTCTATCATATGCACGGGCAGCCTTATGGTTCTTGCCTGGTCCGCAAGCGCGCGCGTTATTGCCTGCCTTATCCACCAGGTCGCATATGTACTGAATTTATAACCTTTTTTGTAATCGAATTTATCAACGGCCTTCATCAGCCCGATATTGCCCTCCTGGATAAGATCTATTAAACCGAGACCCCTGCCGATGTGCCTTCTTGCTATACTTATTACAAGCCTCAGGTTAGCTTCTGTAAGCGCTTTTTTTGCTTCAAGGATGTTTCGTTCGCTGTCTTGAATGATATTTAATGCTTTTATAAATTCATCTTCCTTAAGACCCAGTTCGGATTCTATATTCCTGCTTTCCGGTTCTTCAGGAATTGTTTTTGCCTTCACTGGAATGCAGGTTAGTTCCCTGTCAGCGTTGTGACATACGGTTGCCAATTCCTTGAATTCATATGATAACTCTTTAATTATTCGTTCACTTAAACGTAGATCGAGAATTGTATCAGCTATCCTTATGCTGTTTTTTCTCAAGCCGGCTTTTGTTGTCTCAACATCTTTCCCGTTAAATTTATTATTGGTAATCTTTTTAATGCAGCGCTCCCTTTTTTTGAAAAGAGACTTTAATGACCTGGTTTTTTTATAAAACTCCTCTATAACGATCATATTTTCTGTTGCTGACATGTCCCGTCTGATCATGCAGAGGCTGTTGATTGATACTTTCTTTTCTTTCAATAAATTAGAAAGATTCAATACATGTTTAACAGCAAAAGGAGATGCAAAAACAATCCTTGCTACTCTTTCTTTCCCCTCTTCTATCTTTCTTGCGAGATCAACCTCGCTCTGTTTTGTAAGCAGGGGGATTGATTCCATGTCCTTGAGATATGTTCTTATTGGATCATTCAAATTGTAGTTTATCGAAAGAGCGGTTTTTTTGTTTGCATTACTGTCGCTTTCCATGACCTCTACCATATTGTGTTTGTACCTGTTTTCTTTATGCCTTGAGTAATCTAATTGAGCTTCCATGTTTCTCCCCCTGAAGTAAGAAAGGTTTTTGATTGTTTTATGCAATTCAACCTTGCGATCTCCGAGTAAATCTTAAAACCTTCTCCCCTGAAAAAGTTAATGCTTTCTTCCCTGTAAGCAGGGTCCCTGAAATCTTTTACTGACTGAAGGATAATCGCCAGTGCAAGACTTTTAAATCCCATAAGTGCTCCTTTCCCTTTTGTATGCAGGCTTGTTACAATCTGAACGCATATTAATATCAGGGGAATAGTTGATGTTATTTTTGATTTTGCAATTAAATATCTCTGACAAATAATTCCTGGGAATTTCGGTCAGAATTACGGGATTCTTAAGTCGAATTGAAGCGCAGTATGCCCTCTTAAACAGCTGGATGCATTTGGAATCTATTCCTGTGACTTCTTTGAAATTCAGGATTGCCCGGTCAATACTGTGTATTGCCTTCATCAGGATTATCTTCAGATCGTCTTCATGTTTTGAAGTTATCTCGCCGTTAAAGGTGAAGACACCTACATTTCCCAGGTTTTCAAACGTAACATTCATTTTTTCTCCTCTTCATTAATAAGTGATAGAATTTGTTTATCATTAAATTTACGATTGTTCAAATAATTGTTATTGTAAATTTCACATTTATCAAAATTGTTGCTGCAATAATGTATTGCGGGATTTATGGTTCTGCTGGTCAGGTTAAAGCAGTAACAATCATTAAACGGTTTTTTAATGAATGGACATAATTTATAATTGATTTGATTATTCATTTCTTTAATTATTTATGCATCCGTTAAAATGTTTGACGCCCGGAGACAATTCTTCATATTTTGTATAGAACGAACATTTGTTATAGTCTTTATTTTTACAGTATGTCCTTAGTTCTGAAAGACTCGGGGAATACGGTTTATCACCTTTTGCACAAAGTAGTATTACCCAGTCCAGCAATTCCACTAAATCAGGGCATCTTGTATTTATCGACACTGTTTCCTTTCCGGATGTCCAATAATAGACCGCTGTAAATAATACCGCTTTAACTTTTGGAGGATTTCAGATATATCAAAGTATTACAAGAAACATGCCACTTTGATGAATGGCGATTAATAACTAATTATGGATTGCTTTAATTGCATCCAATGAGAAAAAATAAATTCGAGGATTATTCTGTCGGAGTGTTAAATCTGCTATTTTATTAATTAGTTATGAACATACTTTTATTGGTTTCATATTGTGAATAAGTGAATTATTAATATCCGGA
>JAUVPO010000046.1 GCA_030598625.1 Deferribacteres bacterium
AATTTCCGTTATCCAGGCAGAATTATTATTTAGAGGGGATGACCCCTATTTCAATAATCTCATCGATTTCAAGACGTTTTTGATCCCTTCCCGCGCTTCCAGTCACTTATTAAATAACGAAGATCAGATATTCTGCTTATGACAACCGCCATTAGTATCGCAAATCCCGCGGAAGGCAGGTAAAGGCGGTGTTCAAATATTACGTCATAGATTACTATGAAACTTGAGGTCACCGAGAGGGTCACAAAAAACCATATAATGCCGAAAGATAACAACCGCTCGTTCTTGAACAATTTAACGGCAATGCCGATTATCGCGCAGAGCATGAAAAAAAACAGGACAGTCTGCCAGTCCGGGCTCCTTGTGACCGCCCAGTCATAATCGAGGTTGAGGTTTACTGGATAGAATAGCAGTTTAATGTAGTGCGGGATAACATGCAGCTGCGTTATGAAATACTGGAAGGATGTAACGGAAGATTCCCCGAGTCTGGCCGGCATGGCAACACCTGAAGCGCCTTCCCCGTAATCAAAGGAGATAAACCGGGTTAAAAACGTGGAACTTACGTAGACCGCGACGGCTATTGTGGAAAACATGGCTAAATGCGCTTTGTACCGCCCCTTCAGCAGCTTCAGGTTGCCGTCACAGATAAAATAAAAATCATACATCAAAAGCATCAGGGGCAGTGTGGCGGCAATCTGCTTTGTGCCCATACCCAGACACGAGGACAGGAACGCTCCCGCAAGGTAGAGCAGTGAGCGGCCCCCGGCCTGCCGGTTGCCTGAAGGCGGAAACGCGCGAATGAAAAAAAGCAGTGAAAGCAGGTAGAAAAACGTTGCCAGGACAGAAGACCGGCTTACAATATAAGTGACCGACTCTGTCTGGACAGGATGCGCTGTAAATATCAACGCGGCATATAGAGGCACTTTAAAATTTATTTTATTTCCTGACCCCATGCGGTTCGTAGATTTAACCGGGTTAATTGTCATGAGCAGGATAAAGTAAAGCATTATGCCGTTGGCCGCATGCAGCAAAAGGTTGACCAGATGATATCCGAAGACATCGAGTTTTCCGAAGTAATAATTCATCGCAAATGTAATATCAAGCACGGGGCGGGGCGAGGATAAAAGGATATTCTTTAGATCAAAGCGGTGTATTGTTTCGTATTCAATGATGGAATGCTGGTCATCAAAATGGAACGAGGCATTAAAACTGTTTGAATAAATAACTGCTGCCGAAATAGCGATAAGAAGGATGCACAAAATGTTTTTTTTCATTCCCACCAACTTTTTTACGAATGGACCTGATTTTTTTGGTAATATCTGTATTATTATAAGGTATCATCCGGATTAAAGAAATTCACAGGTTAAGTTATGACGAACAACCAAAACCGTCTGTGGCCCGACATCCTCTTCTATATTGAATTATCCGTAATTATCGGACTCCTGTTATTCTATGCCTCATCGACATACAAGAGAAATTTTATCTGGAAAGACAATCTGAGCCTGTGGACGGATGTTGTTAATAAATCACCGGCAAAGGCGAGGCCCCGCAATTACCTCGGGCTCGCGTATTTCGAAAATGGCCTCATTGACAAGGCCATAATACAATACAAACAATGCATCTCCCTGAACCCATTCTATTCAAATGCCTACAGTAACCTGGGAGTAGCCTATTTTAAAAAGGGACTTGTGGACAGGGCTATCACGTATTTTAAATATGCCATAAAAATAAGTCCCGATCACGCTGATGCCCACTACAATTTGGGAATAGCATATGGCGAAAAGGGATTAACCGACGAGGCGTATTCAGAGATGCGCAAAGGCATGGAACTGCGTTGACGGTAAATTCTTTTAAGCCTGCCTTGTACTTCTTTTTATTAATACGAAAAATGCATTTTCAATAATGCAGGCTTTTAGTTATTCAGTGCGATAAAAACCCTGCAAAAACGCGGCTTATTTGAAAGTTACCGCTGTCATGGAGTATGATTAGAAGTTATGTTTCAAAGTTTTAACACAACCGGAATCGGCAGTTTGCCGCATACTGATCCTGTAGAGGCATGTAATCTCATACTGGATTCAATGGATATCCCCTTCTGGCCCCAGCTTCCTCACAGGGGCTTTTTTGAACTGATGGTGCCTCAATATTCGGAAGGCTTTCCCTTTATAAAGATTGAAGATGAAAATATCCATATCGAACAGGCGGAAGAGCAAGCGGTATCGGCATTCTATGAGGCTGTTGCCGATCAAGCCGGATTTCCAATGTCCAGGGAATACGCCGCGGGTTTCCATGCTTTTATTGATATCCTTGAGCAGCGGGGCAGGAAATTTGATACAGTGAAGGGCCACATAACAGGCCCGCTTACCTTTGCCCTGTCTCTTACGGATAAGCAAAAAAGACCTCTTTATTTCGACGAAGAATTGAGGGAGCTTTCTCTTGAATTGCTTAAGGGCAAGGTAAGATGGCAGATTGAAAAGCTCAGGCCGTATGCCGGGAATGTCCTGATCTTCATAGATGAGCCGATCCTTTCAGCGCTTGGAACATCTACTTATATAGGGGTAAGCACTGATGAGGCGTCGCGAATGCTGCGGGAAATCGTTACGCATATTAAGGAGTGCGGGGGCATTGCAGGCATTCACTGCTGCGGCAAGGCAGACTGGCCCCTTATACTTTCATCCGGAATTGATGTCTTTAACTACGATTCTTATTTTTTCTGGGACACGCTCAGTATATATCCTGAAGAAATAAAGGAATTTATTAATAATGGGGGTGTTATTGCATGGGGTATTGTGCCCACTACAGATGCAATAAGAGGGGTAACACTTGAAGGTTTGGGTGAACAGCTTGAAAGGGGTTTGACTTCTCTGGAAAAAATAGGCATCCCAGGGGATAAACTAAGAAATCAGACGCTTTTGACCCCCTCATGCGGCACTGGCTCATTGAAGATCGAAGACGCGCTTAAGGTATTTTCTTTGCTGAAGGATTTAAGAAACACTTATGTCAGGGACTGAAAGATTTGTATCTTTTGAGGGCATTGAGGGATCGGGCAAGAGCACACAGGTAAAACTCCTCGGTGATTTTCTCCGTGCCGGAGGACATGATGTCCTTGAGACGTTAGAACCCGGCGGGACCAATATAGGGCTTAAAATCAGGAAGCTGCTTCTTGAGCCCGAAAATCACATGGACCCTGTTGCAGAGTTGTTGCTTTACTGTTCATCAAGGGTGCAGCATGCAAGAGAAGTTATTTATCCGGCGATACAAAGGGGCGCTATAGTCATAACAGACCGCTTTACGGACTCTACTGTCGCTTATCAGGGTTTTGCAAGGGGTGTAAATATGAAAGTCATAAACACCATCAACGAAATAGTAGTCCCTGAACTGAAACCCGGCTTGACCTTTTTGCTTGATCTTGATGTTGAGGAAGGGCTCAGAAGAAACAGGAACGCCCAAAAAATGGACAGGTTTGAATTAGAGACCATAGAATTCCACAACCGGGTGCGAAAGGGATTTCTTCAGATTGCCCGGCATGAGCCTGAGCGGATAAAGGTTATTGACGCGTCGCGAAGCGCTGAGGAAGTCAGCAGGGAAATAATAAAAATAGTTGATAAGCTATGGCATTAAAAGACATTATTGGACAGGAAAAGGCATTAAAGG
This sequence comes from Deferribacteres bacterium, assembly GCA_030598625.1. GTDB lineage: Bacteria > Nitrospirota > Thermodesulfovibrionia > UBA6902 > UBA6902 > JAUVPO01. The sequence goes on from JAUVPO010000046.1 coordinate 3,652, forward strand.
TACTTAAAAGCTGTATAGTTAAAAACCGTATACCCCATGCCCTGCTTTTCGCGGGGGATGAGGGCATAGGCAAGAAGCTGACGGCGGTTAATTTTGCCAAGACCATTAATTGTCTTAAAGGGGGCGTTGATGATTTATTCTCAATCGGTGAAGAAAAAAACACCGGCGATTTGACCATGGATCAAATTGACGCGTGTGACAAATGCCCGTCGTGCGTGAAAATAGACAAGGGGAATCATCCGGATGTGTTTATTATAGGTCCGGAAGGGGACAGTGGACAGATAAAGGTTTCGGCGGTGAGACAGCTTGGGGAGTCGCTGTCGTACAAGCCTTTTGAAGGCAAGTGGAAGATAGTGATTGTTGACAATGCCGACAGGCTCAATCAGTCTGCAGCCAATGCACTTTTGCAGACACTTGAGGAACCGACTCCTCAAAGTATTTTGATACTGGTTTCTTCAAGGCCGGATATGCTGCTTTCTACAATACACTCCAGATGCCAGAGGATAAATTTCACGCCGTTGCCGCTTGGTATAATGCACACTCTGCTTGAAGGAAAATTTAAAGTGCCGGACCGCGATCAATCGATGCTGCTGGGCGTACTTTCCGGTGGAAGGCTCGGATATGCCCTGAATGCAAATCTTATCAAGCAAAGGGACTGGTCGTTCTATGTATTGAAGCAGATGATCAAGGGAGCCGAAGAAGCATGGGAAGATAGAGACGCCATGGAGGAGTGGTTCGACTGGGCACAGTTATGGCTGCGGGATATTGCGGTTTTTGGGGCAACGGGACGAACTGACCTTCTTGTTAATCAGGACATGAAAGATGAGATAAAGGCAATATCAAGAGGGACCATATTGAAGGACGTACTTAAATTAGCCCGTGAATTTTATAATATAAAGAGACAGTTATATTTTAATTTAAACAGGCAGCTTACGCTGAACTATACAAGTCTTTTGCTTAAAAAAATGCTGGGGAAGAGCAACTGCTGATATTGAGCTGTCTGTTCTGACAGATCGAACTGTTACAGGAGAATAGATGTCGGAGAACAATAATGTGTTAGAGAAGCACGAAGATACTGAGGGTCCTGCCGGTCATGCGGTAGTTGGTATTAGATTCAGACCTTGCGGCAAGATATACACGTTTGAGGCAGGTGATATCGATCTGTCTCCCGGTTTCCGGGTAATTGTTGAATCAGAGATGGGGCTGAGCCTTGGTTTTGTTGCAAGGCCTAAACATACCATTGAGAAAACAAAGGAACCATTGAAAAAGGTGCTCAGGATAGCCTCGGACAAAGATTTCGAGACAATCAGGGAAAACCGTTCACTGGAGGAAGATGCAAAGGCGTTTTGTATCGAAAAAACAAAGGATTATAAGCTTCAGATGAAGATAGTGACTACCAACACTACGCTTGATAAAAAGAGGCTTATCTTTTATTTCACGGCTGACGGAAGGATTGATTTCAGAGAACTCGTCAGAGACCTTGCCGCAAAATTCAAAACCCGTATTGAAATGAGGCAGATAGGGGTAAGAGACGAAGTGAGATTAATCGGAGGTATTGGTGTCTGCGGCAGGCAGGCATGCTGCAGTCTCTTTCTTACCTCTTTTGCACCTATAACGATAAAGATGGCAAAGCAGCAGGATCTGTCAATAAATCAAAGCAAGCTTTCGGGAATCTGCGGCAGGTTAATGTGCTGTCTCGGCTATGAATTTCAGGATTCAGATGCGAAGCAAATAGCTGCTTCAACACTAAAGGATAAGACGGTGGCGGTGGAATCAGGAGGTCCCTTAAAACCGGTCAAGGCCGGTGAAACTCAACTTCAGGATGTTTCTCCAGCTAAAGGCAAATCCGACAATGACAAAGAAGAGGCTGTAACGCCTCAGCCGGAAAAGACCGTTAAAGAAGAAATCTCCAGGAAAAGAAGGCGCAGCAGAAGGAGAAGGAGTCGATCGGGCAAAACATCCGGACAAGGCGGGCCTGTAGAGAAAACGGGACCTGTCGGTAAGCCTGGGGAGGGACAGGGGCAGCAGACAGAACAAAAAGATAAGGGGAAACCATTCAGCAAACGCAGAAAATTCTGGAGAAAGAAAATAAATTAGCCGATGGAACAAGATAAATTCTATGTAACCACCCCTATTTATTACGTAAATGATGTCCCTCACATAGGACATGCCTATACGACAATTGCCGCTGACATCCTCGCGAGATACTACAGGCTGAAAGGTAAAAGAGTTTTTTTCCTGACAGGCACGGACGAACACGGGCAGAAGGTCGATAAGGCGGCACAGGATAAACGGAAAACTCCAAAGGAGCACGCGGACATAATGGTTGAAAATTTCAGGGCGCTATGGAGCAAACTGAATATTTCACATGACGCCTTTATCAGGACAACCGACACGGAGCATAAGAACATAGTACAGAGTGTCCTTCAGGAATTGCGGGACAAAGGGGAAATTGTAAAAAGGGCCTATTCAGGCTGGTACTGCACTCCTGATGAGAGGTTCTGGACGGAAAAGGAAGTGGTCGGAGGCAACTGCCCTGATTGTAAACGGCCGGTTGAGCACATTCAGGAAGAGAACTATTTTTTCCTGATGTCAAAATATCAGACGAGACTTATCAAACATATCGAAGACAATCCTTCTTACATAATGCCTGAAACCCGCAAAAATGAGGTACGCGGCTTTCTGAAAAACAATGACCTCGGCGACCTCTGCATATCAAGGCCGAAGTCCAGGCTTTCATGGGGTGTGCCGCTTCCATTTGATGAGGATTTTGTAACATATGTCTGGTTTGACGCGCTTTTGAATTATTATTCCGGAACAAAATATCTGGCAAAATCACCCCTGCAATTCTGGCCTGCATCGCATCACCTTGTAGGCAAGGACATCCTGACGACCCACGCGGTCTACTGGTCAACGATGCTCATGGCGCTTGGATGGGACCTGCCGGAAAACATCTTCGCGCACGGCTGGTGGACGGTTGAAGGAAAGAAGATGTCAAAGTCTTTCGGGAATGTAGTTGACCCGAATGAAATGGCTGAAAAATACGGAGTCGATGCCTTCAGGTATTTTTTATTCAGGGAGGTCACATTCGGTCTTGACGGCGACTTTTCAGAAGAGGCGTTAATAAGACGTATTAATACTGATCTGGCTAATGACCTCGGTAATCTTTTAAGCAGATCGCTTACAATGATAGAGAAATATAATGAAGGTATTGTGCCCGGTCCGGACAAATCAAAAGACGGAACTCCTGGAATAAGTCTTAAATATCATTTTACCGGTATCGTTGATGTCACAAGTGACTTCCCTGTTTCATTACCGGATAATTTTGGTGACTATCTGTATAAACTGGAATTCGCCCAGGCACTTTCACTGCTGTGGCGTACGATTAGTGAAGTAAATAAATATATAGATATAGCTGCGCCATGGAAGCAAAAAGACAAAGATATACTTTTTAATGTGCTTTATAATCTTGCCGAGTCACTTCGTCTTATTGCCATATATCTTTATCCTTTTATGCCTGATACCGCAAACAAAATTTGGAAGCAGTTGGGTATTGATGCAGACATAAGTAATGTCATTTTTGATGAGGCTATGGAATGGGGCGGTATTAAACCCGGAACAAAGGTACAGAAAGGTGAAGCACTGTTTCCGCGTATAGACACGAAGAAAAAAAATAAAAGGGAAAAGACTATGGGAAAACCTGCAGGGGCGCATGCCGATGTGCCCGTTTCAAAAGAAGAACCAAAAGACAACCTGATAACCATAAATGATTTTGCAAAAGTGCAGCTGAAAATCGGCAAGGTGCTTGAGGCCGAACGTGTTGAAGGCTCTAACAAACTGGTAAAGCTGCAGGTGGATACAGGCGAAAGCAGGCAGATAGTGGCTGGAATCGGCAAGGCATATACTCCAGAAGAATTAAACGGCAGGAATATTGTTGTTGTCACAAACCTGAAGCCTGCTAAGCTGATGGGTGTGGAATCGCAGGGCATGCTCCTTGCCGCTACAGATAAAGAAGGTGTGTTGTCGATTATTGTCCCGGAAAAAAACGTAAAGGAAGGAGCAGTGATAAAGTGAACGCCAGAATCATTTCAATCAACATAAGCGACAAAAAGGGCATGAGAAAAAAGCCGGTGGATGAAGTTGTCCTTAAAGAAAATTACGGCATAGAAGGAGATGCGCATGCATCGGAAAAATGGCACAGGCAGGTCAGCCTCCTTGCCCTTGAGAGTATCAAAAAGATGCAGGACATGGGCCTAAAGGTCGGCCCCGGAGATTTTGCGGAAAATATTACAACCGAGGGGACTGAACTTTTCACTCTCCCCGTTGGAACGAAAATGACAATTGGGGCGGACATTGAATTAGAGGTAAGCCAGATCGGCAAGTTGTGCCATTCCCGCTGCGCTATTTATGAGCAGGCCGGGGACTGCGTAATGCCGAGGGAAGGGATTTTTGTTAAAGTCCTCAAGGGCGGATCGATTAAAGCAGGAGACGAGATAACTATTGGGGTGGGGTAATGATAAAAGTCGCGGTTTTGACATTAAGTGATAAAGGATCAAAAGGGTTAAGAAAGGACACGAGCGGCCTGGCCATTGAGAGACTTATAAAGAAAATTGATGCGAAAGTTATCAGTAGCGATATCCTTCCGGATGAAAAGCCCCTGATTAAGAAAAAACTGATAGCGTTGTGTAAAAAAGCCGACCTGGTCCTGACTACGGGCGGCACGGGTGTTTCTCCGCGGGATGTGACGCCTGACGCAACGCGTGAAGTTATTCAACAGGAGATACCCGGCATTGCTGAGGCCATGCGTTTGAAAGGACTTAAAAAGACCCCGTTTGCAATGATCTCAAGGGCGGTTGCAGGGGTAAGAGGCAACACATTGATCATCAACCTTCCGGGCAGCCCCATGGCGGTAAAAGAAAACCTGTCAACAATTCTTTCCATCCTGCCCCATACTATTGATAAGATAAAAGGAAGCACGGCAGAATGTGCTTCACGGAAAAGTCGCTTATTATATCCGCATCCTGTAAAATCTAAGATATCTAATACAATAAAACGTTCGTAAGCAGGATACAAAGGATTTATGTCGGAAGTAGGTTATATAACGGCTTTTTTGGGAGGGGTGCTTTCATTCCTTTCTCCATGCGTGCTGCCGCTGATACCGTCTTATGTCTCTTTTATCACGGGGATATCTTTTGACGACTTCAAATCAGGCGACAGGGCGCGGATAAGAAAGCTCACCATAATAAATTCGTCTGCTTTTGTGATCGGGTTCTCTACAGTATTTGTCCTGCTCGGCGTGTCTTCATCTTTTGTGGGGAAGCTTCTTGCGGTCTATTATGATCATATCAGGATCGTTGGCGGGATAATTATTATCATCTTCGGCCTTTACGTAATGGGTGTTTTAAAGCTGAATTTCCTTGCCTCTGAAAAGAGGATCCACCTCCAGTCAAAACCCAGGGGGCATTTCGGATCATTTATTGTCGGTCTGACATTCGGGGCGGGATGGACCCCATGTATAGGCCCTATTCTCGGCTCAATCCTGCTCATAGCAAGCACAACGGGCTCTGCCTTGCAGGGATTTTATCTCCTCCTCATTTATTCCCTTGGACTTGCCATACCTTTTATCGTAACTTCTCTTGCCATAAACTCTTTTCTGAGTCACTTCAGCGCGATCCAGAAATATATGAAGTTTATTATGATTATCAGCGGGCTGCTGCTCATTTCTTTCGGAGTGATTTTATTGACCGACAAGGTCTATCTGCTGTTAAGCATTGCCCCGGACCTGGGGATTGAGGAACTGGTTACGCAGTAAACCGTCATTACTGTGCTAAGTAAGGTTGCCTTATGGCTGTAGAATAGAGACATATTCTGTCACCCTTTTGTTTTCTGATTGCTTCTTGTTGGGTTGTTTATAACGATATGATGACTTTATAAATTTAACACCCTGCGGTCTCTACTGCAGTTCCATATTTCTGTCATTCTGGCTTGTCCAGAATCTTTCTTGCGATCCCGAACAAGTCGGAAGGATTCCCGACAAGCGGGAATGACACTGAAAACAAATATACAATTTTCAGACGTCCTGCGGTCTCTGCCGCAGGGTTATTCACGTTATATTGTCTTTATATTGCTATGGCTTCAATCATTTTCCAATCATCTGAACTATGAGAAGCATGCCATAAATCGTAATTTTGCTGTAAATTCAACCAAAGCTCAGGGGTAGTTTTGAATGCTTTGGATAATCTAAGAGCCATGTCCGGCGTAACTGAGCTGTGCTCGTTAACGATTTTTGATAAAGTCTTTCTTGATACTCCAAGTGTATTAGCAAGCTCAGATATTGTTAAAGACAGTGGTTCAACATACTGCCTTCTTAATATGCCGC